>JAEEGO010000179.1 GCA_016280355.1 Lachnospiraceae bacterium
GTAGTGGTGCGCGACCTGAAGCCCGCAAACATCATGATAAGACCCGACGGACATGCCGTACTGATCGACTTCGGCGCCGCATCGGACAGGGCAGGCACAGTGGATGACTATGTATTCGGCAGCAGGGGGTATGCCGCTCCCGAACAGATAGAAGGCAGGGCGGCCGATAAGAGGAGCGATATATATGCGCTTGGACGGGTCATAGAGTTTCTTACCGGTGAGAGAGCATCGCCCTGGCTTAAGCTTGTGGTGAAAAAATGCACCGCTGAAGATCCGGACAGGAGATACAGGAGTGTGGCTTCGGTAAAGAGGGATCTGATCATCGCATCAGGTCTTAAGTATGCCGTGCTTGCTGCGGCAGTGATCATCGTGACGGCAGCAGCCGTATCGGCTCATATGGGTAAAAGCACTGCAAAAGCCAACGATATGGCGAGGATGGAACAGGCGTATGCACAGGCGCTGATGTGCTTCTACGATATGCAGGACTATGACAGTGCAGCGAAATATCTTGAAGATGTATCTGATGAGGTCTATCCCGAGGCTGTCTATTACAGAAGGATAGCGGAGCTTTACAGGGACAACTGTGCTGATGCGAAAGAGATAGGAAACGTGCTGAAGGAGTTTGAAGAGTTCAATGAGGAGCATATCGAAGAGACTGGCACGGACAGGTATGTGAAGAATGTGCTGTGCATGGCGCGCGCTTATCTTACATCGGATGATGAAGCCGGAGAATACAAAGCCGAAAGGGTGATAAGGCAGGCACTCGGAAAGAGCGGTAAGGAAAAGCTTTCCGGAAGGGAAGAGGGAGCACTGCTCGATATGCTAACGGGTATCCTGGTGGAACGGGTCAGAGCAGACGGGGAAGCCAGGGATGAGAGCAGGGATGAGATAGTGAAGAACATGGACAGGCGGATACAGGTCTCGGAGGATATGGGGGATACCGAGAGCGCCGTGGCGTGGCTTATGGACAAGGCGGCGTTCCTTACGGAGTGCGGTGATTACGAAGAAGCTGCCGAAATATATGCCTTTGCTGAGGAGGAGTATCCCGGCAATGCAGGTCTCAGATATGCGTCGCATATGATGCTGATGATGAAGCTCGGATATGACAGTAAAGATGTGAAACAGGTATGGGAGCTTGCAAAAAAAGCAGGAGCCACTAAGGACGATCCCGATTATGACATGATAAAAGAAAGGATGGAAGCTTATGAAAAAGACATTGAAGACAACAGTGAAAATGATATCGAAGATGAGCAGGATACTGATACGTTTCTTTATAATGACAGGAGCCGTTTGCATTTGCAGATGCGGGGGCATGGCTTATGCGGCAGGGACAGATGCTGACGGATATCTGAAGGCATACGATATGACCGGAGGAGAGGTCTTGTTTGATGAGGAGGGTTATACAAGATGTGCAGGACCTGTGAGGTTTGTATTCGATCAGACGAAGCTCTCACAGGACGAGATTTTTCTTTACGATGACGGCGGGACGCTGAATCCGGTGGAGAATGGAGAATATGTGATATCTCCGAACGGCGCATCTTTTAGCGATACATCAGCGGGCGATACATCTGCGAGTGATAGACCAGCGAGCGATAAATCTGCGAGTGATACATCAGCGGGCGATAATTCTCTTGAAGGAGTTTCATTTTTTATTAAAGACGGCCGGGGTGAGCTTATGAGGCTGAACAACAGACCATACAGGGCGGATATAACGGACGGGATATATGAAAAGCCGCAGGCGGACATCACCCGGGATCAGCAAGGATATGTGATAAGGGTGAAGCCCGTGAAATATATGCACACCTACGTGAGAGTACGGGGGACTAAGAACGGCTTCCTTGACGAGATAGAAAGCGATACTGAGATAGCGTTGCATGATGACGGCAGATATGATGTGGAGATATACAGTGAAGACGGGATGGGGCACAGGACAGAAGCATATACGGAGCGGACGGTCATGCTGGACAGACAGGCTCCCGTTATGGGTGATATCGAAAAGCTTCCGGAAGTGTCGGCATCACCTGTAAGTGTGAAGCTTACGGCGTGGGATGAGGTCTCGGGAGTGGAAGGCATATATATAAAGGCCGGAGACAGCGAGCCTGTAAGATCGGATACTCTGGAGCTCTACCCGCCTTTTAGCGGCAGAGTCGAATGCCGGGCTGTGGATAATATGGGCAATATATCGGACTGCGTATGTCTCGGAGATAAGATCACGATAGACAGTGAGCCTCCTCAGGTGGAGATATCAAAGGCAGAGATGGACGGGAAGAAGCTTGTCATCAAAACTAAAGTAAAAGACGACCTGTCCGGGGTGGACAGCTTAAAGATATACGACAGAAAAAAGTGTGTGTATGAGGGGAAGGGCAGCGATGAGAAGGTGACGCTTGATGCGGGAGATCTGATATACGGTGAGAGGTCTTATACGGTCATTGCTTCCGACAGAGCCGGAAATGAAGTCTCCGGGGACTTCACAGTGAGCCGCCAGGACGGTACGCTTCCCGTCATTGAGATGAGCGGTGCGGATGACAAAGGGATATATGGGAACCCTGTCAGGATAAGGATCAGCGTATCGGATGATTCCGGATGCAGATGCAGGGTGTCAGAGACCGTGACGGAATACAGCCTCGCCGGAGATTACAGGGGTGAGACGACAAGGGATGCAGGCTCTGCGGGTGTGCCTGGTGAGCTCAGCTTCGAAAAGAGCGGTGTATATATAGTTCGAACCGAAGCTTCGGACGAAGCCGGCAATATCTCAAGACAGTCTCTGGCCTTTGCGATAGACAGGGAAGCGCCTGACATAAACAGTATGGACGGGCTTGACGGCAGCAGGCTGAAGAGCTTCATGCTGGATAGGACGAAGGATATCGTGACCGATGACAGTCTGGTACAGTACGATATGAAGCTGAACGGCATAAGATACAACGGGGAGGAGATCACAAAGAGCGGAAGGTACAGGATGCAGATCCACGCCGTAGACGAGTTCGGAAACAGCAGTTCAAAGGATCTGAGCTTCTCGATAGGCAAGGAAAGGCCGTAAATCAAGATATATGTATGAAGTGGTACAAGGTGTGGCATATATGGT
The DNA here is from genome assembly GCA_016280355.1 of Lachnospiraceae bacterium. Lineage (GTDB taxonomy): Bacteria > Bacillota > Clostridia > Lachnospirales > Lachnospiraceae > NK4A144. The sequence continues at coordinate 3,083 of JAEEGO010000179.1, forward strand.
AGAATAGTCAGTACTACAGTCGGAGGGAACTTGTGATATGTACAGAGACGAAACCAGAGTGATACACATCGGAGACCGCGTGATAGGCGGCGGCAATCCGATACTCATACAGTCAATGACCAATACAAAAACCGCGGATGTGGATGCGACAGTGGCGCAGATACGCAGGCTGGAGGATGCAGGCTGCGACATTGTGCGATGCACCGTACCGGACAGCGAGGCAGCGGCTGCGATAGGGGAGATAAAGAAGCAGATACATATCCCGCTCGTTGCAGACATACACTTCGACTACAGGATGGCCATAGAAGCCATGGAGCACGGGGCAGACAAGATAAGGATCAATCCCGGCAATATAGGCGGTGAAGACAGGCTCGTAAAGGTAGTGCAGGAAGCAAAGAGCAGGGAAATACCTATAAGAGTAGGCGTAAACTCAGGCTCCCTTGAAAAGGAGCTTGTGGACAGATACGGCGGAGTCACCGCAGAGGGTATCGTGGAGTCGGCTCTTGATAAGGTTCACATGATAGAGAATGCAGGCTATGACAATATAGTGGTGTCCATCAAGTCTTCGGATGTGATGATGGCAGTTGCAGCTCATAAGAAACTCGCGCCTCAGTGCAGGTATCCCCTGCATGTAGGTATCACGGAAGCCGGGAGCGTGGTGTCCGGCAATCTCAAGTCCGGAGTCGGTATAGGCATCATCCTCTATGAGGGCATAGGAGATACCATAAGGGTATCACTGACCGGTGATCCGGTGGAGGAAGTAAAGAGTGCAAGGATGATACTGAAGTCTCTGGGACTTCGCACCGGAGGCATAGAGGTGGTATCCTGCCCTACCTGCGGCAGGACCAACATAGACCTGATACCTCTTGTCGGCAGGGTAGAGAAGATGCTTGAGAAGTATCGCGACAGCAACCTGAAGGTGGCTGTGATGGGATGCGCCGTGAACGGCCCCGGAGAAGCAAAGGAAGCAGACATAGGCGTTGCCGGCGGCAACGGAGAGGGCCTTATTTTCAGGAAGGGTGAGATCATAAAGAAGGTTAAAGAAGAAGAGATACTGGGAGCTCTTGAAGATGAGATCGCAAAGATCGTTCTTTGAAGTCTTCCCGACATATGAACCGTCCTCGGATGAGCTGAGAGATCTCCTTTCGGAGGTCTCTGTCCTGCGTGTGCTCATGAATTCCACGAGATCAAAGATAGGAATATATATAGACAGTCCGCATATCATACACAAGGATGAGCTTTACAGGATAAAAAAAGAACTTGAGGTGAACATGGATCCCAGGGGTAAGACAAAGGTTGTGATCCATGAGCATTTCAGTCTTTCTTCGCAGTATGATGCCAGAAACTTCTACGATGAGTACAAGAGGAGCATAGCCTATGAGATGAAGGCGGAGTATCCAGTGATGTACTCGATCTATCACAGCGGTACAAAGAAATTCAAAGAGGGCGGCGAGCTGTGTCTTACACTGCCGGATACCGTAGTGGCGCATGATGTGGAGGACAAGCTTAAGGAATACCTTGCGGCAGTCTTTACTGAAAGAGCAGGACTTGACTGCGGCGTGAGCATAGAGTACGAGAAGGCTGAAGTGTCGCCCGAGAGGCTTGAAGCGGAAAGGCGCATACAGCAGGAGATCGCAGCGATCTCGGGGAGGCTTTCAAAGGCAAAAGAGGCGCCTAAGGAGAGCCCGAGACCTTTCAAAAGAGCGGAGAAGAAACAGAACGGCTTTTCTCCAAAGAGTGGCAGCGGCTCTTATCAAAGACGCAGAGGATCGGTCACAAAGTCTGATGATCCGGATGTGATATACAGGGATGACGTACCAGGAGAAGTGATACCCATAGCGGAAGCGGAGAGCGTACCCGGTGAGATCACGGTCCGTGGCGAGATAGTCAGCTACGAGGACAGGCTCGTAAAAGATGACACCACGCTTTTGATGAAGTTTGACATCACTGATTATACGGATACGATAGGCGTGCGTATCTTCGCTGATCCCGAGGAGGGGAAGAAGCTCAAGGAAGACATAGCCGTAGGTAAATTCGTGAAGCTGAAGGGCGTGGTATCGCTCGGAAAGTATGACAAGGAGACTGCTTTCAACTCCGTAAGCGGCATCAAACGGATAAAAGACTTCAGGGTCAAGCATGAAGACAATGCAGTAAGGAAGAGAGTGGAGCTCCACTGCCATACAAAGATGAGCAATATGGATGCCCTGTGCGATGTGGAGAAGGTCATCTCTACAGCAGACAGATGGGGGTGGGATGCCATAGCCATCACCGACCACGGATCGGTACAGGCCTTTCCTGCGGCAAACCATACGAAGACAAAGAACAAGGATTTCAAGATCATCTACGGTATGGAAGGCTATATGGTGGATGATATGAAGACTGCGGTGGATGTATCGGGAGATCCCGATATGACTGTCCCGCACAGACTTGATGACACATACTGCGTATTCGATATAGAGACCACGGGCTTCTCACCGGTGCACAATCGCATCATAGAAATAGGAGCCGTGATAGTGCAGAACGGTGTCATAGTCGACAGCTATGATGAGTTCGTAAACCCCGAGGTCCCGATACCATACAGGATCACAAAGCTGACCACGATCACCGATGATATGGTGAAGGATGCGGATACCATAGACAAGGTACTGCCGAGATTTCTCGAGTTTACGAGAGGAGCGGTACTGGTAGGTCA
>JAEEGO010000180.1 GCA_016280355.1 Lachnospiraceae bacterium
CGTATCGCCATGGCAGTCTGCTGCTGAGCCTCTCTCACCGCATACAGCTGGTGTATGATGGCGAGAGTCAGTGTCCAGTACAGTCCGGCGAGGATAATGGATCCTGCACGTCTGCCCTCCATGAAAGCTACCGCCACGATCTCCAGTATCCCCGTAAGGATAAACCCTGTCATACCGATGAAGCTTATCCTGTATTCGCGGTAAAATCCCCGCATATAATCGCTTACAAGTGACGCGATCACACCTGCTATCATCATTCCCAGCGTAAAGGCACAGAAGGGCATCATATCCGGGAAGCTGAGTACTCCGGAAAAATGCAGCAGTACACAGCAGATCGTCACAAGCTCCAGATACAGCACAAGAAGTGCAAAACCTGTTCTGTATCTTTTTTTCTGAAGCATATCAAGGTAGTAGAAGAACGGATAGGGTATCAGAAGCATCGTAAGATATGACATCGTCTGGCTGAGATAGGCATTATTTGATGCGCCTCTGCAGATCCCGGAATTGAATAAAAGCCACAACGCCACAAGAAACACTCCCAGTCCCATAGACAGTATGGGAGAGCGAAGTCTTTGCGAATACTTAAGGAGCAGTCCTATAATGACCGCGAGCAGTGACATGATAAGCATCGCTTCGGCAAAGATAAAGAATAAAATATCCCTTCCGCAGCTTTCGATCCATGTCAGCACGGTCATCTCGCCGTACCCCGCACTGATCCCCTGAGGCTGTTCCGTGCACAACAGGCTGTACAGAAAAAACCATAGCGTGAATACTGTAATCCCCGCAAATATGATCGCAGCAAGTATCACAAGATGTCGTTGAGTCTTATCCTCTGTATCCGGCAGGATACGTCCTTTAAGCGCGATCATGTCAATGATTCCCCCCTTACTCGATAGAGGGATATATTTCTTTTATCAGCTCAGCCGCTTCATCATACAGGAAATCCCCTATATATCTTGCGGCCTCTTCAAGCTTCTGCTTCTGCGTGATCCTGAAAGGATAGCCCCCAAGCTTCTTCGCCAGTTCGGCTGAGAGCTCATCATCGAACTCATCGAGGGCCTCCAGCAGCCCGTCGGCTGTCTCTTTTGCTTCCGCTGCCGTCAGCTCGCCCTGTACATGGATCTCCTCCATCTCACCCACAGGCCTGATGATCTCTATCAGTTCATCATATTTTTTCAGGACTCCGTCCGTATTTTCTTCGATATAGGCGGTGTCACCTTCCTTCGCTGCAAGCTCGAGCTTTTCAAACAATGATGCCAGATCCTTTGCACCTATCATCTTTGAGTTGCTCTTTAAGGCATGGACCTTTATCATGAAGGCTTCCGTATCTTTGCTTTTTTGCAGTTCGCAGACACTCTTCCTGTTCTCCGGATAGTTTTTCAGATACCGTTGCAGAGCAGCTGCATATTTCTCCTCTCCTCCGGTGTATCCGATACCATCTGCTGTACTTATCCCCTTATCTTCAAGCCTTCCAAGATCCAGCTCCATCCGTATACCTCCTCTGTAAACGCCCGTCTGTATCTGACTCCTGTCATCCGAGGACATCTATTATCTTTGCGACTATCTCGGATTTTTTTGCAGGCTTCAGTACATACCCCTGCGGCTTCAGATCCACAAGTGTCTTGACCACTGTCTCCTTCTCGGATACCCCCGTGAGAAAAATGACCGGGATATCCCTGTACTGCGGAAATATCCTCAGCCTGTTCAAAACCTCCGGTCCGTCCATTTCCGGCATGAGATAATCAAGCAGTATGAGATCAGCTGTATGTTTTTCAAGATACTTAAACAGGTTATTTCCCGACCCTACGATGGTGACCCTGTAGAATTCCTTCAGATGCTCTTTGATCTGCATCAGCTGTTCTATATCGTCGTCCACCACAACGATATGCTTCCTTGCGATCTCTTCGCCTGAGTTGGGATTCACATACTCGGTGAGCATGGATACTCCCCTGTCCATATCCTCCTCGACTTTACGCTCGATCTCATTGAGCTTGTCATACAGCGCAAAGAGCGACACGGGTCTTTCGATAAAAAACATCCTCTCAAGCTCCGTGTTATTCATGAAAAGTGATCTGTCCTCTTCATTTGCAACGACTATTATCGTCACGCCGCCGAATTTGGTACACTCCTTCAGGATATCAAACACCTTGACGGTTTCCTTTGTCTCATCTCCGAGACAGATGATTATGACATGCGGCAGCTCGCGCGGGACAGTATCAAAGAGAGCTGCTTTTTTCGCGGGACACTTCACCGTGAAGCTTCCCCTGTCGCTCTCCAGATGCTCACACAGATCGGACGCGATCCTTCTGTTTTTTCCGGTTACCATTATTTTCAGATTCATATCGTATTTCCCTGACTCAGATACTCTGCTGCACTCTTCTGATATGTATTTCCGGAGTTTACACTCCCCCTGTGGCCTGCTTCCAAATCTGCAGCTCCTTGTTTATCTCATCTATCTGTGCCTTATATGACAGATAATTACTGAACCATATGATGCTGTATATTGCTACACATATGAAAAACATGACGATCCACTCACCCACATTCTCCACACTGAACCACCTCAGAAAAAAGCCGGTCAGGTAATAGGAAACCATGGTGACCGAAAAATGTGTTACGGTAGCTCTCAGAAGGCTCCACTCCTCTATCCAGTAGACAGCCGATATACCCATGACCGCTGCCCCGTAGATGCCCGACACTACAGCCTGTATCACAAAGGCTGTCAGCAGGTTCCCTCCCACAAAGGCGGTAAACTCCGGCACGCACAGATAAAGAGTCCCGTCGGATATTACAAATGTCGTGATCGTTGCCGTGACGAGTACGCCGATTATCACGCCAAGTGCGAATCCGATCAAAGCAAAAAATGTAAATCTTCCCGCAAAGCTCATCTTCATATCGTCCCCCCTATTCACTCAACAGGGCCTTGATGGCTTTCACGCGGCTCCTCGAAGCCCATGACTTGCCCCCGTTGTCGAACTCTATGCCTATGGTTCCCACTATGTTTATATCAAAGCATTTCACTTTGTTGAGATTTACTATCTCTGACTGGGATATGCGAAGGAACCGTTTCGGATTCAGATCCTCCTCAAGTCCGCTCAGTGTACGCCTGACCGTATATTTTCCGGTTTCGGTCTGGACTATCACCTTGCGTCCCTGGGTATATGCTCTCACTATGTCCCGCTGTGACAGGATCTCGATCCTCTCCTCATCCGAGTGAGCAGGGATCGCGGGGAAATCATTGCCTGAAGCATTCTCTATGGCATAGATGATGTTTTCCACCTGCTCATTTTTCTCTTTAGTCTGTATCGTCACCTTCGGCTCGACATATTTCTCATCGAGCACCACGTCGATATCAACCATATTTCTCATATCAGCGCGTCTCCGTTTTTATTACAGCTGTCTTCTCTGTCCGTGTCGCCGGACGTAACCTAAAGTTTGAATATAACATGAAACCGGCTCCGAATCAGCGGATAATGTTTATTCGGTCGTTTTTCGTGTTCATTCGGTCGTCAATCCTCTATCTGGCTCAGCACCCTGCGGATCTTGATGAGTGCCTCGGTGTATTCATATTCCCTGATATCCTCTTTTGCGTTTTTCAGCACATTGATCAGGGTGAACCTGAAAGGATATCTCATCAGAGTATCGACGAGTCTCATCGCCGTCTCATCATCAAAGTCCTCCAGTGCCCCTATCAGTGCACGCCCTGCTCTCTCTGCTTCCGCGGCAGTTATCTCGGAGGCCGGGTGCACTTCCTCCATGAGACCGTAAGGCTTTATTATCTCCAGTACCTTACCCAGCTTATCAAGCAGCTCGTCTGATGAGGCTACCATCCCGTCATTGTCTCCTGCCTTGCCGCAAAGCTCCATCTGCTCTGCGGTCCTGCCCAGCTCATCGGCACCTATGGTCCTGGCATTACTCTTCAGTGCATGTACCAGGATCACCAGCTCCCCGTGGTCTGCAGCTGCTATGCTGTCTTTTATCCCTGCTATGGTCTTGTCCGACCGTCTGTAGAATCTCTGGAGGGCAGCAAGATACTTTTCTGCATTACCGGTATAGCCCAGTCCTTCGTCCGTATTGATCCCGGCATCCTTCAGGTCCTCGAAAGTCATGTCTGTCATTTCCGCTTTTCTCCCGTCATTCATTGTTGCTTCCCTTCACTTGGCTGTCAGGCTGTTCCCTCATCCGGCACCATCTGCCTCGATACCAGATCCGCGAAGTACCCGTTCCGTTCTATCAGCTCCTCATATGTACCGTCTTCCACTATATGTCCCCCGTCAAACACAAGTATGCGGTCGCACTGTCTTATGGTGGACAGCCTGTGTGCTATCACTATCCTTGTGCACTTCATGGCATCAAGCGCCTCAGAGACCTTCTTCTGGGTGATATTGTCCAGTGCCGACGTGGCCTCATCCAGTATCAGCAGTCTGGGCTTCGGTGCTACTGCACGCGCTATCATAAGTCTCTGCTTCTGTCCTCCGGATACTCCTCCGCTCCCCTCCGATATCAGCGTATTCATCCCCATCGGCATGTCACGGATATCATCATCAATACCGGCTATCCTTGCCGCCTCCCATGCATCCTCCAGCTTCAGATGAGGGGCCGCTATCACTATGTTGGAGAACACATCACCCTGAAACAGCCGTCCGTTCTGGGTGACCGCTCCTATATGCCTTCTGAGCGACTTCAGATCTATGGTATTGATATCCTTGCCGTCATAATAAATGCCGCCTCTTGTCGCTTTTTCGAAGCCTAGCAGCAGCCGTACCAGCGTGGATTTGCCGCATCCCGTCTTGCCTACTATGGCCACATACTGACCCGGCTTTATCTTCAGCGAAATATCATCCAGTATCACCGGACCTCCTTCATCATAGCTGAAGGTCAGATTGTTTATCTCTACGCCACCCGAGATCCTGGTAAGCACTTCTTTTTTCTCCGACACCTCCGGCTCTGCTTTTAATAGCGGCTCTGCCATTTCAAAGACCGGTCTGATGTTCGCTGCAGTGAGAGCTATCCCGAAAAGAGACATGAAGGCTCCCGAGACCATACCGTATGCCGTATTGAATGCATAGTATTCCGGCGGCGAGACATGCGATATTATGGCGGCATTATACATTACTATGGTCCCGACGAGAGTTATTGCCTGGCTTATCACACTGTTTATCTTCAAAAAGAGAGGCGGATTGTATTCAAGCTCGGCAACCTTCGCGTACAGATTGCCCCATCTTGAAAATGCCCTTTTCTCCGCACCCGTCAGTTTTATCTTCTGTATGCCCGCGACAGCCGCATAGCTCATGCCGCTCTCTTTTGAAGAAAGAAGCATTCTCTTTCTTGAAAGCTTCATCTGCAGGAGCGATGAGGCTACCGAGAATATGACAGTGATGAATATGATGATCAGCGCCGGTGTCACGAGTGCCGGTGCATAAGTGAATATCTGAGTGATGTATACCAGCGAAAATACCGATGTGAGTCCTGTGTTCAGCACCACATTGACCAGCGTGGAGCACAGCGAATTCACATACGACGCCCTCGAAGAGAGCTCGCCTGCTCCGTATTCTTTGAAGAATCCTGCAGGAAGTGAGAGTATCCTCATCATCGTGGCAGCCTCCACGCAGATGCTCATCTTCGTATCCAGCCTTGATGACACCAGCGCCTTTGCCGCACCCAGCATAGTGGATCCGATATAGGCAGTCAGCAGGAATATACCCGATGAGATGAGCAGTGACATATCCCTGCTGTCCGTCACACTGCTGAATATGAAATAGTTTATCCTCGGAATGAGCATTCCGGACAGAGTGACCACGAG
>JAEEGO010000181.1 GCA_016280355.1 Lachnospiraceae bacterium
ACAATCCTTTGCCTGTCTTGCGAGCAGATTTCCTTACGGGGAAACAATAAATGAAAAGAAGCTGCAAATGGTAGATAAAGCAGAGCAGCAGCTTCTGGATATGGGATTTACACAACTGCGTGTAAGGATACATAAAGATGTTGCAAGGATAGAATTGCATCCGGATGAATTCGATAAGCTTCTAAAGGAAGAAAACAGAAATACGATCTATAAGAAGTTCAGAGAATTCGGCTTCTCGTATGTTGCTCTGGATATCCTCGGATACAGAACGGGAAGCATGAACGAGTCCCTGCAGGCGCAGGGGCTCGTTAGTGACCTTACACAGGTATGATCTCAAAGCTTTTTTTCTATTGCTTCTATCACAGTCTTGAGAGCTTTGATGCGTGCGAAGTGCTTGTCATTTGATTCGAGGATGTGCCAGGGGGCAAACTCCGTGCTAGTCTTCTGGATCATCTCGTTTACAGCGTCTTCATAGAGATCCCATTTCTCGCGGTTGCGCCAGTCCTCGTCGGTGATCTTCCACTGCTTCTCGGGTGTATTCTGTCTGTCGGTGAAGCGGGCGAGCTGGGTATCCTTGTCGATCTGCACCCAGAACTTCACTATGACAGCACCCCAGTCATCGAGCTCCTTTTCAAACTCATTGATCTCATTATATGCTCTCTGCCAGTCGTTTTCTGAGCAGAAGCCTTCAAGGCGTTCCACCATCACACGTCCGTACCAGGTGCGATCGAAGATGGTGATATGACCGTCTTTGGGAAGACGTGTCCAGAATCTCCAGAGGTAATGACGGTTCTTCTCATGAGGCTCGGGAGATGCTATCGGCTGGACCTCGAATCCGCGGGGGTCGAGTGCGGCGGTAAGTCTCTTGATATTTCCGCCCTTTCCTGCTGCGTCCCATCCCTCGTATGCGATCACCACGGGGATCTTCGCATGGTAGATCTTATTATGAAGATCGGCAAGCTTCGACTGGAGTTTCTTGAGCTCCTTGTCATATTTTTCATCGCTTATCGTTTTGTCGAGTGATATCTCAGACAGCCTGGGCATCTGCTTCAGCGGGAAGGTATTCTGAAGTACGGCTGCAGCCCGGTTTTTATTCTGCAGAGCTATCTCTATGCTCTTGACGAGGAGCTCGGTCACCTGCAGCTCGGCCCATTTGCGGTTCTTGGAATCAATGAAGTACCAGGGGGCCGTGAACTGATTGGTGGCTTCGAGGTATTCGTCGTAGACATCCACACATTTGTCATAATGTTTATTCTGCCACAGGTCCCATTTCTCGACCCGCCAGGAAGTACTTTTGGCTGATGACAGATCCTCCAGTCGTTTCTTCTGCTCGGATCTGGATATATGGAAGAAGAACTTCACGACAAGATATCCGTTGTCGGAAAGCTGTCTTTCAAAGCGCTTGATCGAAGTAAGCTGTCTGTGGTAATCATCTGCGTCCGTATTTCCGAGAAGCTTATCCTTCGTCACCTCGTCCATCCAGCTGCCGTCGAAGAATGAGAACTTGCCGGCTTCGGGTATACGAACGAAATATCTGTACAGAAACGGTCTGCGGAGCTCATCCTCGGAGGGCTTTGAGAGGGTTTCGGTCTTGTAGAATCTGGGATCGAGATTCTTTATTACTTTTCCCATGATGCTGCCCTTGCCGGCTCCGCCCCATCCGTCGAAGATGACAAGTACGGGAAGCTTGTTCTCCTTGATCGCCATCTGCATGCCGTTCAGCTGGGCGCGTGCCTTCTGCAGCCTCGATGTCATTTCTTCATCAGCGGGTTTTTCACTCTTTATCCAGTCCTTCAGCATGTCTGATAGCCTCCTTATTAAGATATGAAAACAGGAAAGAAATATGCAGATCGTGTCAATAAAGAACGCCTGTTGACACCATTAATATTATAGCATTAAAAGGGTATATGTGCTATGGTGGGTCTGGTAAGAGAAGGAGAGATTACGGCGATGACAAAGCTGCAACAGCTCGTTGACAGACTTGAAAAAGAACATGATCTGACGGATGAGGAATTCGTAAGCATACTTGAGAGCGGCGATCCCGACGGAAACGCGTATCTTACGGAGAGAGCAGCAGCCGTCAGAGAAAAGATATACGACAGGGATGTATATATCAGGGGACTCATCGAGTATACGGATCACTGCAGGAATGACTGCCGCTACTGCGGCATCAGAAGAGGAAATAAAAACGCCGAAAGATACAGACTGAGCAGGGAGCAGATACTGGAGTGCTGTGACAGGGGATATGAGCTTGGATTCAGGACCTTCGTGCTGCAGGGAGGAGAGGATCCTTATTATACGGATGAGGATATGGCTTGCATCATAAGAGCCGTGAAAGAAAGACACCCTGACTGCGCACTCACTCTTTCCGTCGGTGAGAGAGAAAAAGATACATATATTAAATGGTACGAAGCCGGAGCCGACAGATATCTGCTCAGGCACGAGACGGCGGACAGAGAGCATTATGAAAGCCTGCATCCCGCAGAAATGTCATACGGGCACAGGATACAATGCCTGAGGGATCTGAAGGAGATAGGGTATCAGGTAGGATGCGGGATGATGGTAGGCTCTCCGGGACAGACGATGGGGCATCTGGTAAAGGATCTGCGTCTCATACAAAAGCTGCAGCCCGAGATGGTGGGGCTGGGCCCCTTCATACCGCACAGAGATACGGAATATGCCGGGTGCAGCACGGGAAGCGTGGAGCTGACCCTTAAGCTGCTGTCCGTGATAAGGCTTATGCTGCCACAAGTCCTGCTTCCCGCAACCACGGCACTGGGAACAGCGGATGCGAAAGGGCGTGAGAAAGGACTTAAGGCAGGAGCAAACGTGCTCATGCCAAATCTTTCCCCGACGGATGTGAGGGGGAAATACCTGCTGTACGATGACAAGATATGCACCGGTGAGGAAGCGGCAGAGTGCGTCAGATGCCTGTCTTTGAGGGTGGAGAAAGCAGGATACAGGATAGTCGTGAGCAGGGGAGATCATCCGGCATATACGGCACTTGCAATGTCGGACTTTTGAAGCTAAATTATTATATGCAGAAGATACAACAGGAGGTGGCTTATGCAAAGCAATATCGAGAGCTGCCAGAAGTGCAGACGTTTTTTCAATTATATAGGCGGAGACAAACTCTGTCCTGCATGTAAGGAAGAGATGGAAAAGGAATTCCAGAAGGTAAAGGAATTCATCCGCGAACACAAGGGCTGTAATATGGTCGAAGTAGCCGAGCTCTGTGAAGTGTCGGAAAAGCAGATAAAAGAATGGATAAGACAGGAGAGGCTGATACTGACTGAGCCCATGGGCGATATTACCTGTGAGAAATGCGGAGCACCGATACTCAGCGGCAGGTTCTGTGCCAAGTGCCGTGCTGAAATGGTGGGCGAGCTTAATTCGGCGTTCAAGAAAGAGGCGCCTGCGCCTGCACCGGCAAAGCCTGAATCGGATCACAAAGACAGAATGCGTTTCCTGAAATAAAGGGGGTTTATCATATGAAAAAGAAGCTGATGGCAGCAATGCTGGCTGTTGTGGTATTTGTCACGGGAGCCGGCTTCACTGAAGATGCGCAGGCAGCTGCCGCCGTAAAGCGCAATACAAGATTTACTACCGTAGCCGAGATGCAGTCAAAGCTGAAGACGAATGACCGTACGAAGTGGTCTCCGGTATATCTGACCGAAGTGGAGAATACATACTGGACCTTCACGAACCAGAACGCACTCGGCGGCACACAGATATCCATAGATCTGGCGAAGAACTGCTACCGCAACCTGGAGATGCTGCTCGATAACGGCTATACCATGGATTACAACACTCTGGCAGCATACTGTGCGGAGTATCTGGCAAAGAAGAACGGACAGCCCGATGCTTTCTACAACGTGATGTCAGGCTGCCTCGGCAATCCTTATCTGCTGAATAAGCCCGCGGCCAAGGTGACAGCTACCACATACAACGGCCGTGACTATTCAAAGGTTTTTGATGCTACATATTATCTGACACACAACCCTGATCTGGCTTCCATAGGGAACAATCCTCCGGAACTGCTGCGTCACTTCGTGGAGGTAGGCGTGACAGAAGGCAGGGCAGGTAATGCTACATTCAATGTGGCGGCTTACGCGGCTGCGATGGATGCCGGTGTAATGGCCAATGCCGTACAGTCTGCGGCCTACAAGACTCTGGGAGCAGGAGCTCCCGCGCCCGAGGGCAAGTACAGTTACTCGAATGCAAACTACTACGGACAGTACCTCGGACACTATACTGTATCTGCATCGGCAGATACAGCAGGTACGAGCTCAGGATCTGCGCTTGATCCTTCACAGATCACCGATATAGATACCCAGGGACCTGACGGGGCTGAGGACAATTCACCCGCGATCCCCAAGCAGGTGGTAGGCACGTATACTACCAACAGTACAAAGAGCGTATATACCAATGAGCCGGTGAGCGTGGCGCAGGCGAATACAAGACCTATAGCAGTCATGATGCCTACAGACAGGGCGGCACAGCCGTCTTACGGAATAGGTAAGGCGGATATCCTCTATGAGATCATGGAGGAGGGTGGCATTTCGAGACAGATGGCCATAATACCCAACTGGCAGGGCATGAGCCGCATAGGTAATCTCAGAAGCTGCAGGCTCTACTATATCTATGCCGCAAAGGAATGGGATCCCATACTGATCCACTTCGGAGGTGTGGCTTATATGAAGGGTGTCATCAACGGAGCTGACATGAACAACCTCTCAGGTACATATGAGTACGGTGTGGGAGGCAAGGCTCCGGGTGCCGGATACTTCTTCAGGACGAGTGACAGGAGTGCACCTCACAACGCATATATTTCGGCTTCGGGCATACAGAAGGCTGCCATGCAGCAGGGCTATTCACTGAACCTCAGGGCAGGCTACTACAACCCGACCCACTTTAAGTTCGCAAACGGAGTGAACGATCTGTCCCAGTACAGCGG
>JAEEGO010000182.1 GCA_016280355.1 Lachnospiraceae bacterium
GGCAAAGGTATTTCCAAAGGCAAAGAAGGGAACGCTTCGTACAATATTCCCGATGATCCTTGTGTGGTTCATCACGGGACTCTGGCACGGAGCGAAGGCTTCATATATAGCGTGGGGAGGCTACTATGCCGTAGTCATGCTGCTGTCTTTCTGCACGGCGTCATATGTGAAACGCCTGTGCGAGGCGATCAGGTGGAATAAGGACAATCCCTTTATAAAGGTATTCCGTACACTTCGGACTTTTACTATAGTGGCGATAGGAGAGATCATCTACAGATCGGATTCGATAGAGGATATAACGGATTTCTTTACAAATATCATCACAAAGACAAGGATAAGCGGATCGGCGGCAGCGGCAGCACTGGAGCCTTTCGGCAACGGTAATCAGGCTGTGGCTTCGATAATGATAATAGGCGTTATACTCCTTGCACAGTTCATAGTAGAGCTTGCAAAGGAAAAGGACGAGACGGCATTCACAAAGCACAGATATGCATATGCACTTATCATGCTGGTGGTGACGGTGCTGTTCGGGACAGCGGGTAGATCAAACTTCATGTATCAGGCGTTTTAGAAGATGAAAAAAGCGATAGCAACGGCAGCGGCAGCCATGCTCATAATAGCGGCGGCGGTAGCCTTCAAAAATGTATATTCGTGTGAGATGCCCATAAAGAACAGGGGCATAGGCGATGCCATTGCCGCGGGGGATCTGGATGTCCTGCTTATCGGTTCATCCACCTTCAGGGCAAATGTGGACATGCCGATAATGGATGAGAGCTATGACGGGAAAGTCTACGACATCTCATACGGGGGAAACCAGCTGGTGGCCACTTCGATCCAGTACGACGAGATACGCAGACGTTCGCCGCATAAGTACGGTCTGATGGTATTTGAGCTCGGACCGATGATGCTTACACAGCAGGTGGCGCTGTCTGACTCAAGGGTCATATGGGATCTTTCATGGGAGGGCAAGAAGGAGCTGTGGAAGAGCATGGCTGATGCGGGCAATACCACACAGGCGATGATGTATGAATACTTCGTCACTTCCGGTATGGATGATCTGATCACGTTTCCCGTGACCGAGCCCTTCTATGCCACAAGGTATTACAAGGGAGCGAAGACCGATGAGAGCATGTCGCCCGGAAAGGATGTGCTTGAGAATGAGGAATTTGATATTTCAAAGGAAACCGGAGTAAAAGCTCAGGCTGAAGGAGTGGTTGACATAATACAGAAGTGTCGGAGGGACGGACAGGCTTTTGTATTTGTTGAAAGCCCCTGCTACTACAGGCTGCAGGATGATCCGGTCTATGTAAGATACAGGGATGAATACGTAGAGCTGCTTAAAGAAAACGACGCTCCGTATATACTGGCATCGGATGTGACCTTTGACAATCATGAGGCAGAGTATTTCATCGACATGAACCACATGTCGGCAGCGGGACGCAGAGAATATACGAAGGAGCTTGCAGACAGGCTCAGGGAGTACAGATGACAAACGTATTGCAGATGCTTGAGGAAACGGCAGAAAGGTATCCGGATAAGATCGCCTTTGCAGATCCTTCAAAGGAGATCTCTTTCGGGGAGCTTGAAAAAAAGGCAAGGAAAGTCGGCTCATACCTCATATCGGAGAACTCCGGGATAGCCCTTAAGATGGGAGAGGCCGTCGCGTTCTATATGGAAAAGTCCGTGGATGCCGCTACCGTGATGTTCGGTGCGGTCTACGGGGGAGGCTTCTACAGCTTCATAGACGTAAGGCAGCCGGCTGAGAGAGCTGCAGGCGTGATATCGGTACTGGAGCCTGCAGTCATTGTGACAGATGATGAAAATGCGCAGGCCATGGAGGAGATAGCTAGGCTTTTGGAAGGCAGACTCAAAGTGATCAGCATATCCGAACTGCTTGAAAAGGCAGAGGCTAAAGAGTCTGATGAAGAGGCACTTAAGAGGATAAGAAAAGAGTTCTGTGACACCATGCCGCTTTATGTAAACTTCACAAGCGGGAGCACCGGTACCCCAAAGGGTGTGGCGGTAGGCCATGCTTCCGTGATCGATTTCATAACGGAGTTTACGGGTGTCTTCGGCATCACATGCGATGATGTGATAGCAAATCAGGCCCCTTTTGACTTTGATGTATCGGTGAAGGATGTGTACAGCGGACTGTATACCGGAGCAAGGGTGCAGCTGATACCGAGAGAGTACTTTACCCAGCCGACAACACTCATGGATTATCTTGCGGACAATAAGACCACGACTCTCATATGGGCGGTCTCGGCAATGTGCTTTGTGACGATAATGAATGCTCTGGAATACAGAGTGCCGGACAGGATAAGGATGATAATGTTCAGCGGTGAGATCATGCCCGTGAAGCAGCTGAACAAATGGAGGAAATTCCTGCCTGATGCAACTTATGTAAACCTATATGGGCCGACTGAGATCACCTGTAACTGTACCTACCACATTCTCGACAGGGAATATGAAAAAGATGAGATG
The DNA here is from genome assembly GCA_016280355.1 of Lachnospiraceae bacterium. Classification (GTDB taxonomy): domain Bacteria; phylum Bacillota; class Clostridia; order Lachnospirales; family Lachnospiraceae; genus NK4A144. The sequence goes on from JAEEGO010000182.1 coordinate 2,485, forward strand.
ATCCCCGCAGGCATCCCGTTTGCAAATGAGAAGGTCTTCCTGCTTGATGAGGATGACAGGCTTGTGACAGGCGTGGGTGAAGAGGGTGAGATCTGTGTAGGAGGGACCTGCCTTGCCATAGGCTACTACCGGGACAGCGAAAAGACAGATCAGGCCTTCGTACAGAATCCCTTAAACGACAGATACCATGAGCGCATATACCGTACGGGAGATCTCGGAAAGTATGATGAAGAAGGAAGGCTTATATATACGTCGAGGAAGGACTTCCAGATAAAGCATATGGGACAGCGCATAGAGCTCGGAGAGATAGAAGTGGCTTCGATGTCCGTTGCGGGAGTATCCAGAGCCTGCTGTCTGTATGATCACAAAAAAAAGAAAATACTGTTATACTATACCGGAGAGGCTGAAAAGGAGAGCGTGACTGAAGCGCTGCAGCAAAAGCTGCCTCAGTACATGGTGCCCGGCAAAACGACACGGCTTGATGAGATGCCGATGAACAAGAACGGAAAGATAGACAGGGGGCGCCTTGGAGAAGGAAAGGATGATAATGCAGGATAAGAGGCTTGGAGAGCTTGCCGCAAAATACGGGACACCTCTGTATGTCTTTGATAAAGACGAGGTAAAGGGGAGAGCGGAAGAGATCCGCAGGATAATGAATGAAAACCTTACAGGAGACGGGATAAATCTTTGCTATTCCATAAAGGCAAACCCGTTCCTGATACCGTTGCTTGTCGATACCGTGGACCGTTTTGAAGTCTGCAGTCCCGGAGAGCTTTCGATATGCATGCACTATGAGGTGCCGCCGGAGATGATCATTTATTCCGGAGTCCATAAAGAGATAAGCGACATCACTGAGGCGGTAAGATACGGAGCGGGCGTGCTTACGGCGGAATCCCGCAGACATTATGATCTGATATGCAGCGTGGCAGATGAGCTGAAGACGGATGTAAAGGTCATACTGAGACTTGCATCCGGCAGCCAGTTCGGTATGTCACGGGAAGATATAGAAGCCATACTGAAAGAAGGGGCTGATCCCCGGGTGGAGATCACGGGTCTGCATTACTTCGTTGGTACCCAGAGGATGAAGCTTAAGCATCAAAGAGATGAGCTCGGTAAGCTGAAGGAAATATTTGCCGAACTCAGAGAAAGATACGGCCTGCCTCTTAAGGCATTCGAATACGGGCCGGGACTCGGCTTCCCTTACTTTGAAGGAGATGACTTCTCGGATACATTAAGACCGGTAAAGGAGCTTGCAGAGGATCTGAAGGAGGTCTCAGGGTGGAGCGTGCTTACGGTAGAGATGGGAAGGTTCATCGCAAGCAGCTGCGGATATTACCTTACGAAAGTGGTTGACATAAAAAAGTCAGAGGGAAGAAACTGGTGTATAGTTGACGGCGGTATCAACCACGTAAATTATCTGGGACAGATGATGGGGCTTAAGATACCTCTGATACGCCATCTGCGTGACACTCAGGAGGTGGCTGCAGATAAGGGAGAAGCATGGGCGATATGCGGATCGCTGTGCACAACGAATGATGTGCTCGTAAGAGAGTATGCTGCGGGGGATCTTAAGATCGGAGATACCCTTGTGCTCTGTAATATAGGTGCCTACGCTGTCACCGAAGCCATGAACCTTTTCCTGAGCAGGGATATGCCCCGCATAATAGTGGCACAGGACGGCGGAGAAGACAGGCTTATCAGGGATATAACCGAAACATGGAAACTGAACAGCGGTACTTTGCAGACCGGGATACAGGAGGAATGATATGGACGAACTTATAGAGCTGCTCGAAGGAGTAAGGGATGATGTGGACTTCAGATCATGCACGGATCTGATAGACGGGAAGGTACTGACTTCCTTTGATATCATACAGATAATCGCATCGATAGATGATGAATTCGATGTGGCCATACCGGCGGCAGAGATAGTGCCCGCAAACTTCAACAGCGCCGAGTCGCTTTATGCCCTCATTCAGAGGCTGCAGGGCTGAGCTTTCCCGCTCATATGCAGACCGGAAAGAAGGCCCGGAACAACAGGACCATAGATATCAGCGCGAAGGATGCCGGCAGGTATCTGAAACGATGTCTTCGTGAAGAGGATATCAGCACAGATAAATATAAAGGGATCAAAGACATCGCCGACAGGATAATATCGGGAGACAGTCTTGAGATCATGCGGCACCTTCCGAAGGACTCAGTGGATCTGATAATAGCCGATCCCCCGTACAATCTGGACAAGGATTATAACGGCATGAAGTTCAGCCGCATGAGCGACAGTGAGTATGCGGAGTATACAAAGTCCTGGGTAGAGCTTGCCGTGCCTCTCTTAAAGGATAGCGGCACCATGTATGTCTGCTGCGACTGGAGGTCGAGCAGCGTGATATATGATGTGCTGAAGGGATGCCTGAAGGTAAGGAACCGCATCACCTGGCAGAGAGAAAAGGGCAGGGGCGCTAAGAGCAACTGGAAGAACAGCATGGAGGACATATGGTTTGCCACAAAGTCCGATACCTATACCTTCAATGTCGATGAGGTGAAGATAAGGCGCAGGGTCGTGGCTCCCTACAAGGTGGACGGAAAACCGAAGGACTGGGAGGAGACTTCCGAAGGAAAGTTCAGGGACACCCATCCGTCAAACTTCTGGGACGATATATCGGTGCCCTTCTGGTCCATGCCGGAGAACACCCGGCATCCGGCGCAGAAGAGCGAGAAGCTCATGGCGAAGCTGATCCTTGCAAGTTCGAACAGGAAGGATATGGTATTTGATCCGTTCCTCGGATCGGGATCTTCGGCCGTGACTGCAAAGAAGCTCGGAAGACACTACCTTGGGATAGAACGGGATGAGCAGTACTGTGTCTGGGCCGCCAAAAGACTGGAGATGGCAGACAGTGACAGCTCCATACAAGGATACAAAGACGGGATATTCTGGGAGAGGAACTCGGGAAAATGAGGATACTTTTTTTATTCCAGATATTTGATTACGACAGCTCCACCATATATCTGGACCTCGTGAGAGAGTGCAGGGACAGAGGACATCAGGTGACTGTGATCGCGGGAAACAGCAGGAGCGATCTGCCTGACGGAGTGGTGGATGTGGAAGGCATCCGCACGGTCTACATGAAGCTTCCGGATCAGTTCGGCGTGGGGGCCGCAAAGAAGGCCCTGATCCAGATGTCCATACCAGGCAGGATCAAGATGATATTAAAGGACGGCTTTGACAGGGAGAAGTTTGATGTCATTGCTTATCCGACGCCTCCCATCACACTGGCTCCGGCATTGAAGTACTGTGCAAAGAAGTACAAAAGTGCTGTACGATATCTGATGCTAAAGGATATTTTCCCGCAGAATGCCGTTGATCTGGGCATGTTTTCTGCTTCAAGTCCCATATACAGATATTACAGACATATGGAGAAGAGACTGTACGCTTTGTCCGACAGGATAGGCTGCATGTCTGAAGCGAATATAGAGTATCTGAAGGAGCACAACCCGGAGATCCCCAATAAGAAGCTGGAATACTTCCCGAATACCGTGGCACTGCACGAGACCGCTCCGTATACACCTTCGCCGGGAGGAGGACTGAAGATAGTCTTCGGCGGAAACATGGGCAGGCCGCAGGATATAGGGGGACTGCTGAAGGGGATAGAAGAGTGCGGAAAGCAGTCTGATCTTGACAATGTCTTCTTCTACTTCGTGGGTGACGGAACGGAGAGCCATCTGATAGAAGAATATATAGAGCGTAAAAAGCCGATCAATCTTACATACAGACATCAGCTGACAAGACCCGAATACGAGAAGCTTCTGGCTAATGCCGATGCGGGAATGATAAGTCTTTCTGCCGATTTTACGATACCGAATTTCCCGTCGAGACTGCTTTCTTATATGCAGATGTCAAAGCCGGTATTTGCGGTGCTGGATGAGGCTACGGATATGGATGAATGCATAGCCGAGGCCGGATGCGGGATATCGGTAAAAGCCGGAGATGCCGCTTCCTTTGTTGAGGGTGTGCGAAGGCTTAAGGATAATAAGGAGAAGCTTCCGGCTATGGGTGCAAACGGACGCAGATACCTTGAAAGATATTTCAACGTCGGTGTGACGGCAGACATACTGGAGAGAGCATACAGAGGGTGAATATGAGTAAATCAGGGCCGAAGATCTCAGTAATATCAATAATATATGATGTCGAGAAATACCTGCCGAAGGCTATAGAGAGCATCATGGACCAGACATATGAGAATCTGGAGATAATACTCGTGGCAGGCGAAGGCAAAAAGCCCACAAAGGATGTGGAGATATGCGAAGGATATGCTGCAAAGGATCAGCGTATCAAACTCGTGGTAACGCCCGCAAAAGGAACGGGAGATGCAAGAAACAAGGGACTTGATGCAGCGACCGGTGAATATATAGGATTCGTGGACGGCGATGACTGGGCGGAGCCCGATATGTTTGAAAGGCTCTACGATAATCTCATCTCGCACAAGGCACGTGTCGCGGTGTGCGGAAAGTACAGTGAGTATGACGACAGATCAGAAGCGGATGCCGCGTTAGAGGCGCGTGATATGAGTGCATCCGAATCCTTCGAGATGATACTCAGGGGCACAGGGTTCTTCTTCCACTGCTGGGACAAGCTTTTTGATGCCGCACTTTTTGATGGTGTAAGATTTCCCGACGACAGGTATCTGGAGGACAGATACGTGATCGGAAGGGTGCTGCAGGATGCCGGACGCATAGTATATGATCCGGCTCCGCTCTATCACTACAGGGTGCGTGGCAACAGTCTGTCGAGAGTGAAGGATATGGCTGAGTACAATGTGGATGCCGATACGGAATTCTGTGAGATGGCCTGCAGTGTGGATCCTTCTCTTAAGAACCTGTCTGATTCATTCCTGCTGTATGATCATCTGACCTGCATACAGAACTACCTGCTCTACTTCAAAGGCAAGGAGACGGACACTTCGCATATGCAGGACAGGTACAAAGAACATATGAAGTATGTGAAGGATATAGGTAAAAGGATCGCGGGAAATCGTGAGATAGGGCGAAGCCTCAGGATAAAGAGGTACATGGCGCTCTTTGCGCCGGGACTTCTTACTGCGGTCACCAGACGACATGTGGAGCAGCTGTCGGAGAGCAGGAAATTCCAGTAACAAGGTTTTTTTATGAAACGCGATGAAGCCTGAAACAGCTTTGAAAAACAGTTTGTCGGTACTTCGGGCTTAAGGCAAAATATATAAAAGTATGATATACTTGAATATGCTGATCAGCGATGGGATATGTCAGTCCGGGTCGATGACAGGTATTTAAGGAATGGAGCAAGTGTAATGAGCAAGAGCATGTTTGACGGTAAGGTACTGCTTATCACCGGAGGCACGGGATCCTTCGGGACGGCGGTACTCAACAGATTTCTTGATACAGATATCAAAGAGATACGCATATTTTCCAGAGACGAAAAAAAACAGGATGATATGCGCCACTTCTACAACAATCCGAAGATCAAATATTATATAGGCAATGTAAGGGACTACAGCTCCATAGAGGAGGCGACCTACGGCACAGACTATATCTTTGCAGCAGCTGCACTTAAGCAGGTGCCGTCCTGTGAGTTCTTTCCGATAGAAGCGGTACGTACCAACGTGATCGGAACCGACAACGTGCTGACTGCTGCCATACACAACGGCGTAAAGAAGGTCTGCTGCCTGTCGACGGATAAGGCTGCATATCCGATAAATGCGATGGGCATTTCAAAGGCTATGATGGAAAAGGTCTTCATAGCAAAGAGCCGTACCGTCGATGAAGACAAGACACTTATCTGCGGCACGAGATACGGCAACGTGCTCTGCTCGAGGGGATCGGTGGTACCTCTTTTCATCGATCAGATACGTGACGGACATCCCATCACGATCACCGAGCCGAAGATGACACGTTTCATAATGTCGCTCGAGGAAGCAGTGGAGCTTGTGCTGTATGCGTTCGAGCATGCACATACCGGCGATCTCTTTGTACAGAAAGCGCCTGCATGTACGATAGACGTGCTGGCTCAGGCAGTAAAGGAGCTCTTCCATTCCGAGCAGGAGATCAAGATAATAGGCATCAGGCACGGAGAGAAGATGGCGGAGACTCTGCTTACGGCAGAGGAGAGGATAAAGGCCGTGGATGAGGGAAGGTTCTTCAGAGTACCTGCCGACAACAGGGATCTGAACTACGATAAGTACTTCACACAGGGCTCGGCAAGAGATGACTTCGTGACGACCTTCAATTCCGACAATACGGAGCAGCTGGGAGTGGAAGGCGTGAAGGAAAAGCTCCTGCAGCTGCCATACATACATGAAAGACTGAGGGAATTCGGTTTAGAATGATACTCGTTACGGGAGCCGCAGGCTTCATAGGGAAGAATCTGATAAGGCGCCTTGATAATCTGGGATACACGGATATCTGTACATATACCAGACAGGATCCGGAGGATGTGCTCAGGGACTGCTGTGAGAAAGCTGACTTTGTCTTCCATCTTGCAGGAGTGAACAGACCTGAATCCGTCGATGAATTCATGAAGGGAAATGCGGACCTTACGGAAAGGCTGGTTTCCTGTCTCGAAAAGGCCGGGAAAAAGTGTCCGGTGATAATAAGCTCCTCCACACAGGCAGACAGCGAAGATCCGGACAATATCTATGCCGCATCCAAACGAAAGGCAGAGGAAGCGGTATATGGATACGGACAGAAGACCGGTGCTCCGGTCATGATATACAGGATGCCGAATGTCTTCGGTAAATGGTCAAAACCCAACTACAATTCAGCAGTGGCTACGTTCTGTCACAACGTATCAAGGGATCTGCCCATAACGGTGAACGATCCCGAAAGAATGATGCGTCTCGTATATATAGACGACGTAGTGGATGAGTTTGCGGAGGATATGCGCTCCATATCGGAGGGCAGGATGCCTGAAGGCTGCGGCGAAAGATGTACAAGTCTCAGATGTCCGATACACGAGGCAAAGCTTGGCTATATCGCAGAAACCATTCAGAGCTTTCCGAAGATGAGAGGAGAGCTCGGAATACCGAGGATGGATGATCCGCTGATCTCAAAGCTTTACTCTACATATCTCAGCTTCCTTCCCGAAGACAGATTTGCATATAAGCTTAAGATGAATGAAGATAACAGAGGCTCATTTACGGAGTTTCTGCGTACGCCGGACAGGGGACAGATGTCGGTGAACATCAGTCATCCGGGCATCGTCAAGGGACAGCACTGGCATGACAGCAAGAACGAGAAGTTCCTCGTAGTAAAAGGCAAGGGCCTCATAAGGTTCAGGAAGATAGGCTGTGAAGAGATATACGACTATCACGTGAACGGCGAGGAGCTTACGGTAGTGGATATTCCTACAGGATATGTGCACTGCATAGTGAATGAGGGCGATGAAGACATGGTCACACTGATGTGGGCAAGCGAATCCTTCGACCCTGAAAAACCCGATACTTACAGGGAAGAAGTCTGACAGAGTCAACATAATCCGAGTTAGTTAACATAAAATTGAAAATTAGTTAACATAATCTAGATGAAGCGCTTGGTGCTTCGACAGGAGTGAGAAATGGGCAAGCTTAAACTGATGACAATACTGGGGACGAGACCTGAGATAATAAGGCTTTCCGAGGTCATAAAGGCTGCGGACAGGTATTTTGATCATGTACTCGTGCATACCGGGCAGAACTTTGATTACACGCTCAATCAGGTATTCTTCGAAAATCTCGGTCTCAGAGAACCCGATCACTATCTGGACTCCGTGGGAGCGGATCTGGGTGAGACCATGGGCAATATCATATCGAAGTCTTACTCACTGATGACGAAGGTCAGACCTGACGCGGTGCTTATCCTTGGAGATACAAACTCGGCACTTTCCGCAATTTCCGCAAAAAGGCTTAAGATACCCATCTTTCACATGGAAGCGGGCAACCGCTGCTGGGACTGGAATGTATCGGAGATGATCAACCGAAAGATAGTCGATCATATTTCCGATATCAATCTGCCTTATACGGAGCATTCCAGAAGATATCTGCTGTCTGAAGGAATAGACGGCAAGACTGTCTTTGTCACGGGCTCGCCCATGAAGGAAGTGCTGATAAAGAACCGTGATGATATAGAGAAGTCAAAGGTGCTGGAGGATCTCGGACTTGAAAGCCGTAAGTACATCCTGGTATCGGCTCACAGGGAAGAGAATATCGATATAGAGGAGAACTTCTTCGCACTGATGGAGTCCATCAACCATATCGCACAGAAGTATGATATGCCCGTGATCTACTCCACGCATCCCAGATCACAGAAGTTCATAGATAAAAGAGGCTTCAGGTTCGATGAGAGAGTAAAGAATCTCAAGCCCTTCGGATACTTCGACTACAACAAGCTGCAGGAGAATGCGTTCTGTGTGCTTTCCGATTCGGGTACACTGTCCGAGGAATCGGCCATGATGGACTTCCCTGCGGTACTTATACGTACATCCACAGAGCGTCCCGAGGTGCTCGACAAGGGTTCCGTGATAATCGGAGGCATAAAGAGTGAAGACGTGGAACAGGCTGTGGAGCTTGCCGTGAGCATGTTCGAGAACCACGAGCCGTATGTGGAAGCGGAGGATTATGCCGATGAGAATGTTTCGGTGAAGGTCATCAAGCTGATCCAAAGCTATACCAAGATAGTGAACGAGACAGTCTGGCTCAAAAGATAGCATTATATGCGGATAGTAGTACTCGATATAGCTGCATCAAAGACCGGCGCCATGTCAGTACTCAGAGACTTCTACGAGTATGTGAGAAGTGAGGCGGCAGCCTGCGATGAATGGATCTTCGTGACGGGAGTAAAGGATGCCCTGAAGCCTTCGGATAATGCAAATATCCGTATCATAGTCCGTGATGATGTCAAGGCTTCTTCAAAGAATCGTCTGATATTTGATCTGGTGAACGGAGGAGCATGGGTGAACAGCCTGAAGCCGGACGCCGTGCTAAGCTTCCAGAATACGCTGCCTCGCGGACTGGCCGGTAATATCAGGAAATATCTCTATATCCATCAGCCTTCGGGGTTTCAGAGGGAAAAGAATTTCAGCATTTTCAAAAAAGAAGAAAGACATGTGGCCAACTATCAGCATTTCTATCACAAGCTGATACTCCTGTCAGCAAAGCGTGCCGACAGATGCATAGTACAGACCGAGTGGATGAGGCAGGCTCTGATCAGGGACAGTGGCATAGCAGATGACAGGGCAGTAAAGATACCGCCGGATATACCGGATCTTTCCGGGTATGTGAAGCCGGGGTGCTTTGAGCCAAGCCACTTTATCTATCCCGCAAGTGACCTTCCCTACAAGAATCATGCACTTATAGAAAAGGCGAAGGTGATACTTGCCGGGAAGGGTTATGAACCCAGGGTAAGATATGCCAAAGACGGTAAGCTTCCCAGAGAGGAGCTTTTTGCGGAGTACAACAGCGGCACTCTTTTATTCCCCTCATATGTGGAGACCTTCGGTATGCCTCTGGCGGAAGCAAGACAGTTCGGCAATCCCGTGCTGGCAGCCGATACGGAGTTTGCGAAAGAGGTGCTTTCAGGCTATGAAAATGCGCATTTCTACGGAGCCTTTGATGAGGAGGCTCTGGCGGATCTCATGATACAGGTGATGGACGGTAAGATAGGACCCGGAAGTTCATCAGGAAATGCAGGAAGTCAGGACAACAAAGAAAACTCTTATTCCAAACTGGTTAACATAATACAAGAATAAATGGATCTGATGGCTATACTGCTGTCTATGGAAGTTTGATATTACAGAAGAAAGGCAGAGCGGCAATGATAAAACCTGACCACATTACAATAAATGTAACGGATCTTAAAAAGAGCGAGGAATTCTACGGGGAGATCCTTGGGCTTACACGCCTTCCGAGCGTTGATATGGGAGATCACAGACTGTATTACTACAGACTGACGGATGAACTCCTGCTTGAACTGATCGAATATGATGATGACCACGGCGAGTTGCATCCTGATGTAAAGACAAGGGGCATATTCCGGCATCTTGCTCTGGAATGCGAAGATGTGGATGCACTGTACAGGAAGCTGAAAGAGCATGGCATTACCATACTGTCAGAACCCGGGGATGTACCAAAGCTCGGTTTCAGGAATATCCTGGCAGAGGACCCCAACGGAGTTGAATTGGAATTCCTGACGAGGAAAAAAGCAGCGGACATGAAGTGAAAATCTTGCAGAAGCAAAGAGTTGAAATAAGCGAAAGGAGAATGAAACGTGGGATTTGATATTCAGTATCTTTTATGGCTTCAGGAATTGAGGAATGCGACGGGTGGCATGTTTGATGAGTTTTTCAATGCAATTTCCAAATTTGCAGTGGATATCATGCCGTTCCTGCCGTTTGTTATTTTCTGGAGCCTGGATAAGAAATGGGGGTATCGTTTCATTGCTTCATACGGGATCGGAGGGCTGATAAACGGTCTCATAAAGCTGACAGTATGTGCTTACCGTCCCTGGATACGCTCCGATCTGATAGAACCGGCGGGAGATTCAAAGACGGCTGCAACAGGGTATTCGTTCCCGAGCGGTCATACGACGAGGGCTACCGTTACATACGGTAATGTCGTTGTCTGGCAGAAGGATAAAAGACGATGGCTTGCGATACTCTGCGGAATAATGATCCTGCTGACCGGTTTTTCAAGGAATTTTCTTGGTGTACATACGCCGCAGGATGTCCTGGTCGGATTTGCCATGTCGGCGCTGGTCATCTTTCTCGTTGGATTCGGGCAGAAGAAAATAGAGGAAAAAGAACAGCTCGCTGATATCCTCACCTTTGTCGGAGTGGGAGTAGTGATACTCTCGATCATCTATATTACATTAAAGCCGTATCCGATGGACTATGTTGACGGAAAGCTTCTTGTCGATCCGCAGAAGATGATGGATGATACATTCAAGGACTGTGGAGCATTCCTTGGATTCCTTATCGGAAGCTATGCAGACAGACATTATCTGCACTATGAGATACCGACAGGAAAAGCCGAGCTTCCGGTATTGACATGGGTAGGTGCGGTGATCGCATTTGCATGGAAAGAGTGGTTTGCAGCCGCAACTGTCGTTGCAGCATTTGGCGGCCATTGGGGTAAGCTTTTGGGCAGAGTGTTGATGATGGTCTTTGGCATATGCATCTGGCCGGCAGTCATCACGAAGATCTGCGGTGAGAGCAGCAGTAATACATGATGGGGCTTAAATCATACGATTCACTAAAGGCAGCAGTGTGCGCCTGCTTCGGAAGTGATGTCGGTATTGCAGACAGCACTTCCGTGAGCGGAGGCGATATAAACAGGGCTGCCTGTCTTTTATTAAGTAACGGAGAGAGGGTCTTCGTAAAGTCAAATACCCTTGAAAACAAAAGCTTCTTTGAAGCGGAAGAAGCAGGGCTTGCTGCGATAGCATCCGCAGGGAAGATAGCTACACCGAAGCTTATCTGTAAAGGATGTGATCCGGGGTCGGGTACGTCATTCCTGATGATGGAGATGATAGATCCCGCACGGCCCGTAAGGGATTACTGGGAAGTGTTCGGCAGAGAGCTTGCAGCACTGCACCTTGCGGATACGGAGAAGCTTGTGCCGGGAGGAAGATACGGCTTTACGGGAGATAACTATATCGGAGCCACAGAGCAGATAAACACACCGAAGGATACCTGGACGGCCTTTTTCAGGGAGTGCCGTCTTGAACCTCAGTTTCGGATGGCTGAGAACTGCTTTGACAGCGCTTTGCTGAAAGACATACTGAAGCTCCTTGACCGGATCGAAGATATCCTCATCGAGCCTGAACGTCCGTCGCTTATACACGGCGATCTGTGGTCGGGAAATATAATGACAGGACACGACGGGAAAGCCATGCTAATAGATCCTGCGGCCTATGCAGGATGCGCTGAGGCGGATCTGGCCATGACGGAGCTTTTCGGCCGCCTGCCGGATGTCTTCTACAGAAGCTATGATGAAGTGTATCATATACAGCCGGGATATGAGGGCAGGAGAGATCTGTATAATCTATATCATCTTTTGAACCATCTTAACCTCTTCGGCAGAGGCTATCTGATGTCCGTGATAAATACAGTAAAGCGCTATACCGCCTGAAGGCTCAGCAGCTGCCGGCTTTACCCAAAAGGAAGAA
>JAEEGO010000183.1 GCA_016280355.1 Lachnospiraceae bacterium
ACTGACATAGCTGCACCGTTCTGTGTCTTGATAGCTGAGAGGTAGCCGAAGTACAGCCACTGTACAGCTTCCTTTGCGTTCTTTGCAGGCTTGGAGATATCGAATCCGTAGATCTTTGCCATCTCCTTCATGCCCTTCAGAGCCTTGATCTGATCAGCGAGCTCCTCGCGAAGTCTGATCACATCATCAGTCATGTCGCCGTGACCTGTGTTCTGCTTGTCGGCCATCTTCTTCTCGATGAGGTAGTCGATACCGTAAAGAGCTACTCTTCTGTAGTCACCTACGATACGGCCGCGTCCGTATGTATCGGGCAGACCTGTCACGATATGTGTGTGACGTGCGACCTTCATCTCATCTGTGTAAGCATCAAAGACTGCCTGATTGTGAGTCTTGTGATACTCGTTGAAGATCTGGTTGTACTTATCGTTCACATGGTATCCGTACTGCTCTGCAGCTTCCTGAGCCATCTTGATTCCGCCGTAAGGCATGAATGCTCTCTTAAGAGGCTTGTCTGTCTGAAGACCTACGATCTGCTCCAGATCCTTCATGCTCTCATCGATGTAGCCGGGGCCGTATGCGGTAAGAGATGATACGATCTCTGTCTCGCACTCGAGCACGCCGCCCTTGTCTCTCTCAGCCTTCTGGATCTCCTGCAGTCTGCCCCAGAGCTTGTTTGTAGCATCCGTGGGATCTGCAAGGAAAGACTCATCGCCGTCATAAGGTGTGTAGTTGTCCTGAATGAAATCACGGACATTCACATCATCGGTCCAATGGTTGCCCTTGAAGCCTCTCCACTCTTCCTTAAATCTCATAGCTTCCTCCTCCTTTTATGGAAAAAATATAATGGATAGTAATAATATAAGTAAAAAGACCGAACGTCTTTTGTATACAATACAGTAACACCCACGGTATTGCTTGTCAATTTCCTAACGCATGTTCCTTAAAAAGTACAGAAAGCAGGCGATTCCTGCACGGAAACACGTACAATACCGCTGTTTCCCGGGATAAAGCCGTCATTTATCCATGTTGATCCTGAAAGTCTTGCCCTTATAGAATTCCTTGGTCGAGCAGCCTGCTCTTCCGCCTCCCGCACAGGCACATGCGCAGGCACACGCACATGAGCTGTGTGCACACGAGCTATGGTGGCTCCGGCTGCGTCCGCTGGAATACGTTCTCGCCGGCCGGCTTATCGGCACTACATGTACTTTAATATATGTATTCGGAGATTCTGTATATCTGAATTCCCCTTCTTTGTTGAACTTTGCAGCCTCTTTCTCGCTCCCCTTGATATCCTTTTCTTCTATGCGCTCCTCACTCTTTATCATGCTGCGTCCGCAGAATTCGCACTTGGTCTGGCCATCCCTTCTGGCTGCACCGCATCCCGGGCAGGTCTCGTAGTACACTATCTTCGTCCTGGTTATCTTCTTCTGGGCCGAGCCGCCGAATGCCGCTCCGGCTCTGTAAAGTGCCTCACAGACGATCTTTATGGCACCCCAGATCACAAGGATGGGGCCGCCCATACATACCGCCATGGCGATGAGACCTAAGATGATATAAAACCAGTCCCCCGCATCATCTTTGCCGCTCTCTTCAGATTTGCTGAGATCAAAACCATATGCATCATTGGGGTAAGTGACATGGATGGTCATCTTCTCTCCCGGAGCCATGTTGTGCTTCATCCATATGAGCTTGCCGACGATCTCCAGACATTCCGGATCCCAGCTGTCTGCCTTATCCGCATTCCATCGCAAGGTCATGCTGTCGACTGCGATATCGTCGAACCATCCCGGTGTGAAGGAATAAACCGTATATCCCTCCTGCAGCTTATCCACCTGATACATGTAATCCTGTACCACACTGAACTCAAAGACTACTACTTCGTCCTTGTAGTATTTACGGTCAAAATCTATCCTCATATAGCTGCCGCCGTCGGAATCATATCCTATGGACTTGATGTTATCGGTCAGACCGACAGTCTCCCCGTAATGACGGTTCGGTATGCCCACACGCACCCACGAGAGCGGGCCCTCCGAATCCGAATCCAGCACCTTCCATTCTATGTGATACACCAGTGTCACTGTCGCATCGTCGTTTACGGTGGCATCTATCTCATAGTCAACTATCTCGTCCAGCGGACCGGCCGCATACGTGTTTACCGTGACGGCTCCCGCCATCATAAGAAGGACGGATATGAAGAATAACAGTTTAGCTTGTAATCTTCTCATATCATTCCTCCCCCTGCGCTACAATACGCAACGGACATTTGCCGTACATACCGGCCGAATATTCCCGTCTCTTTTTACATTCATCGCTGTTCCAGATGGTGTCCCATTCATCGGACAGTATATTTCCAAGCGGATCTCCCGACAGCCAGCTCTGGCACGGTACCACGTTACCTCCGGGAGTGATCGCCATATTGCTGAGGCAGGCACCGCAGTTCGGTGTCATGATCCCAAGCTCCTCGCACAGACTGTCTTCCACCCAGCCCGGCGATGTGAAGCTTATCTCCATATCATTATCTGCACAGTAATCGACTGCCTTCCTCAGTATCCCGCTTATCTCTTCTCTGCCAAGCTGCAGATCGGCGGACTCTTCCTTTGTGGCATTGCCTGTTGTAATGAGTCCCGAGCATGTCACATAGGTCACGCCCATTTCCTTAAGGAAGCGCAGTGTGCTCACATAGTCTTTGTTCACGGTACAGAGCGGAGTATTTACGCTCACACTCATCCCCAGCTCCAGTGCGTTTCTTATTCCGGCCACGGTACTGTCATATCCGTCTGCCCCCACCAGCCTGTTATGTGTATCCTTATCACCCGAATACAGTGTGATCTGTACACTGTCAAGAGACGCGGCTCTTAAGGCATGGCAGTATTCCTTTGTAAGTCTTATCCCGTTTGTGTTGAGTCTTGTGATGAACCACTGGCCGTATTCTATGAGTTCCACCAGATCATCCCTCATAGTCGGCTCACCGCCCGTGAACGTGATCTGCGGCACCCCGATCTTTCTCAGCCTGTCCATTATATCCTTCCACTGCTGCGTGGTAAGTTCACTCTCTCCCGAATGCTTCTGGCCTGCCGCATAGCAATGCAGGCACTGCAGATTGCAATGCCATTTATCATCCTTCGACATGGAGGATACCATGAGATCCATCCTGTGAGGCGCGCGCATGTACGGAGCATACTCCCCTATGTTCATGTACGGGATATCCTCCGTCACTTCCTCGCGGTATGCGATCTGCCTGAAGGTGATCATCAGTGTCTGTATATCGGAAATAAAGAATCTCGATGAAAGGAACGGATAAACCTTCCTCATCCTCTTGCAGGTTTCCTTTATGATCTGATCCGTCTCAGCCTCGGATATCTCCCTGCCGCTGTATTTATTCACCTCCGAGATGAACTCCGACAGCAGTATCGTCCACGATACATCGAGCGGCACGATATCCTGTCCGTTGAGGATGACCACTGACGGTCCTATTTCTTCATCCGTCACCAGAGGCGGTATCATATGTATACGTACCACTCCCGGCCCCTCTGGATTCAGCGTGGTATGCTTCACCTCATTGAAGTTCTCTCTTGCGTAATCAAGTATTCTCTTAGATAGTTTTTTCTTAATCATAATATATGTATATTACCACATTTCTCTATTTTCCACCCGACCCCAAAAACCGGATGCACAACGTTGTCATATCATCAAACTGTTCCGCGTCGCCGACAAATCGCTCGATATCTGCCCTGACAGCCTCATCCAGTTCGCGAACGTCCGCTTCCGGGTTGCTGTTAAGCACTTCAAGGATCCGTTCGCAGCCATACATGTTATGGTTGCTGTCTGTAGCCTCGGTGATGCCGTCCGTGTAGAGGTAGAGTACATCCCCTGAGGACAGATCCATCTCGTTCAGTTTGGTTTTTATCGTCTTTCTGCAGGCGACCGGTGCTCCGTGCAGATCTTTGTAAAGAGTAAATTCCTCACCGTTCCTGTAAATGATCGGATATTCGTGACCTGCGTTGATATATGCAAGATGTCCGGTCGGAATGTGCAGGACACCAAGCCAGACGGTAACAAACATTCCGGCGGCATTTTCCTCCATTAATAGCGTGTTGACCCCCTGAATGGCAGCTTCGACATCACCGCCGTGAAGCATGATCTGACTCTGGATGATATGCTTTGTCATTACCATGAAAAGAGCTGCCGAGATTCCCTTACCGGACACGTCGCCAATGACTATGGCCAGATTGTCATCATCGATAAAATAGTAAT
>JAEEGO010000184.1 GCA_016280355.1 Lachnospiraceae bacterium
CCTTAAGATAGACAGCGAACATCTGATGTTTGTGGCACCGGATGAAGGAGCTACCGAAAGGGTCGTATTTATGGCGACACTATTCGGTGTAAACATCGGCATGTTCTACAAGAGGAGAGACTATGGGACGATCGTCAACGGCGTAAATCCCATAATCGCCCATGATTTCTGTGGCGAGTCCGTGGAGGGGAGAGACATCATTGTGATAGATGATATGATCTCCTCGGGCGGCAGCATGATAGATGTTGCGGGACAGCTGAAGAGCAGAGGTGCGAAGAGGATATTTGTATTCGCAACTTTCGGGCTTTTTACGCACGGCTTTGAGAAGTTTGACAAGGCATATGGGGAAGGTCTCTTTGATAAGATATTCACTACAAACCTCATATATCAGAAGCCGGAGCTTCTGGAAAAAGAATACTACGTGTCTGTCGGCATGAACAGATATATCGCGGCGATAATAGATACGCTTAACCGCGGAGGCTCTCTGAGGGAGATAATCAAACCCGAAAAGAGGATAAAAGACACGGTAGACTCGTATAAAAAAAGAAAAGGGTAGGCCTGTATCGGTTGCATCTTGTCACATGCTTTGTGCATTTTACCGCATCAGTCCTTGATGCGGTTTTTTATTGGCATTATCGTATAGTCCGCATCAACATGATTTCCGCAAAAAGAAGTGTAAAACAGGTCATAATCCGTGCAGGTATGTGTTTCCTGTATTTTTGGGATATAGTGTTGCGAAGATCATGGAAAAGAGGATGTAAAATGACAGACAGTATTGTAAAAACAGGACATGATATTTCGGCTTATAAGGCAGGAGCAGACGTGATGAAGGATAATGCAAAAAGGATACTCGGTATAGCTGTACCGATCATGCTTTCAAATCTGATCTCACAGCTGCAGATGATGATAGACCGTATCTTCATTGGCAGACTGTCACTTGAGAGCATGAGCGCCGTGGGTAATGCCACGACCCCGATGTGGACGACTATGAGTGCGATCTTTGCGCTTACAACCGGTGCGACCATATTGGTAAGCCAGGCATACGGAGCGGGTAAATTTGAAAGAGCAAAGGATCTTCTGGCAGCACTCTTCAAATACAACAATGTGTTTGGAATTCTCCTGTTCCTCTTCTGGCTGCTGTGCCCGCAGGTTGCATTTCATCTTACAGGTGTAGATGAGAGCATTATAGGGATGAGTATGGATTATGCGAGATTTTTTGCGCCCATATTCATACTTACAGGTATAGGAGCTTCCATCAGCTGCATGCTGCAGGTGTGCCAGAAAACACAGATAATGATCTGGTACGGGGTATCAAGGTCATTTGCAAATGTGATACTTGATTATGTGCTGATCTTCGGTAACTTCGGGCTTCCGGCTATGGGTGTAAGAGGAGCGGCTTTGGCAACAACGCTTGCCGAACTTCTGGGTGATGCGATCGTTCTGATCTATGTTCTTAGAGCAAAGGATCTGGAGCTTCGTCCGTCACTCGGCAGGATCATCAGATCAAAAGCAGGTCTCTTTTTTGAGTCGGCCAAATTCGGGGCTCCGGCAGCATGTGAGGACTTTGCATGGAATCTGGGAAACCTTTACCTTATCGTTATGCTCAATCATATCTCTGTGGAAGCTGCGGGGATACACTCGATCGTATTCGGAGTGGAGCTCATAGCCGTGGTGATGGTCACATCCATAGGTACGGCTACTCTTACGCTCTCAGGGATCGAGACCGGTAAGAAGAGCATCAGCGGAGTCTGGGATGTCGTGCTTACCTCTGCTTTGCTGAGCTGGGGAATATGTGCCTTCAATCTGATACTGTTCATACTGTTTCCGGGAAAGATACTGGGGCTGTTTACGACGGATAAAACCGTGCTTGCTACGGCCGGGATATATCTTTTCGTGGTGGGGGTAGACCTGATCCCGAAGAGCGGGAATATAATCTTCGGATCCGGTATCAAGGGCTACGGAGATCCTTCATGGATGCTCAAGACGCAGCTTTTCGGAACGGTATTTGTGATAGCCGCCAGTTCATTACTGGTATTGGTGCTTCACAGAGGGGTTGTTGAGATCTTCATCCTTGTTGTTGTCGATGAGACTTTAAGGTTCATACTCAACAACTGGAAACTAAGGCGCATAAGGCGGGATAACAGTTCCGGGGAGTTGGCAGGATAAGATAAAACAGGACAAAAAAGAATCGTCTGTCTTTGTACACCGCCTTCTTAAAGGCGGTGTAGTTTTTTTTTGAGATCGTAAGCGCACCCGGTTTTATGCTATACTTGAAACGGGTCTTATTTTCCGAAAAGGGGAAAACCAGCTGTAGACAAAAAGCCTGTGGGTAGAAAGGAATGCTTTATAAAAACAGTAGAAGAATTGTTCCATGAAATTAACAGCTCTGAGGAGCTTCAGAAGGAGATCAGGGAATTCAAAGAAAACAACAAAACATCAATCTTGTAAGTGCCGTAAAAAGTGAGTATGAAAAAAAACAGGACATCGGAAAAAACCGGACATATAGAAGCGGGAGAGCGTGTGAAGATCAGCCTGAACGTAAAGATCTTCATGCTTTGCTTCGTGCTGCTTTTGGCTGCTCTGGGTTCTTTTGCTTTTCTGAGTGTCTTCAATCTGGGCAGATATACCAAAGTCATAGAGGAGGCGGACCGGCAGCGAAGCGAGATCATAGATAAGGATATCACCGGCAAGATGCAGGAGGTGGCCACCTATAATCTTTTGGAGTACGTGGAGGCTGCGGCACGGATAATCGACAAGGAGTTCTGGAGCATGAAGCAAGATATCGAGCTTCTGGCAGACAGTGCGGCCGGTATGCTGGAATATCCTGAGTATTACAATCCGGCCGAGATAGATCCTCCGGATCCTGAAGGATCGGGAAAGCTCGACAGCTATGTGCTGTATTCGCCGGATGCCGATCTGACGGATGAGGCTATGATGACGGACCTTCATCTTCTGGCGAATCTGTGTCCGATGATGGAGAGCATTGCATCAGACAAGGATGCTGTCAGAGAGACCATAATAGCCCTGCCGGGAGGAGCGTCACTGTTTGCCGACAGCCATCCCGAGGAGAAGACAGACGAAAACGGAGATCCTGTTACTTTTGATGCCACGACAAGACCGTTCTTTATCGGATCAACCCTGAAGCACGACACCTATTTCACCCACAGTGATGAGGATGTATTCAATGAAGAGATGGAGGTGATAGTGGGAGTCCCGGTATATGTGGACAGTAAGCTCAGGGCAGTCTGCGGAGGAGCGAGACATCTGTCGGATCTTGAGGACATCATACAGAGTATCGATTACAGTGATGAGAGCAGGATATGTCTCGTGAACGATGCCGGAGTGATGATATATTCACAGTGGGATACCGGTGAGCTATACATGGGAACGAATGAGACGGACAACCTGCTGGACTCGCCGAATCAAGAGCTGGCAGATCTCGTAAGGACTTCCCTTGAAGGCAGGAAAGGCTGCGA
>JAEEGO010000185.1 GCA_016280355.1 Lachnospiraceae bacterium
AAAATTCATTGTCTCTATTATGGCCTGTTTTCTGGGCATCTGCTCCTTGAGCTCCAGGAACCTTCCGGATATGACTATGGCGTAGTCTATGTTCGCACCCATCTGTATGGAGCTGACTATCAGATAGCCCATGAAGAAGAGATTCTCATGCATGATGGTGGGATAGGAGAAGTTCATCCATATGGATCCCTGTATGACCATGATCAGGAGCACGGGCATACCAACGGACATGAAGGTGAAGAGCAGTACTACCAGCACTGCAAGTATCGACACCCAGCTCACCACGGCATTATCGCGGTCGAATGTTTTCTTCAGATCGTACTGTGAAGTGGATTCCCCGGCCACCAGGACCTGTCCGGAATAATACTTGTGGGCGATCTCATGCATACTGTCAAGGAAAGCAAAGGTGCGGTCGCCCTCCTGGGGAAGGTTCAGATATACCAGTATACGACTGTAGTTCTCGCCCTGCAGCTGGTCTTTGGCTATCTGCATCTTATGATGCGCGATCTCCAGATCGGACCTCATCTGACTGTCGAGATCCACGTAGCCCTCCTGCACCTCGTCGTACAGGAACATTACAATGTCTATCAGCGGAACGGCATAAGTAGAGGTACCGTTTATCAGCTTAGCGTAGTTTTCATCATTTATGGCATAGGCCGTATAGAGGAGCTCTGCCAGCTCATAGTCGGTATCCATGAGCTCGGCAAACTGCCTTGCGGTTATCTTGTCAGTCAGGGTATATCCGTCCATGGCCTCGGTGTTTGCAAGACCCACAATGTGGTCCACCTCCGGATGGCTCTCCAGATCTTTTATCAGACGTTCCTCTGAGTCATAGCTTCCGGCAGGTATCACCAGAGCCACTACATTCTCTTCACCGAAGGACTCGGTTATCATCTCGTCTGCGATCTGTATCTCGTTCTGTATCGGTGTGGTCAGGGTAGAATAGCCGTATACGTAGGGGCACTTGTTTGATATAAGAAGAGCGGCTATAACGAGGACCACGAAAGCAGGTGGTACGATAAATCTTGTATAATATGCGAACCTGCCCACGAAGGGTATCTTGGGAATGAAGCTCCTGTGCTTTGTCTTGTCCATGAGAGAGCCGAAGAGCATGATGAGTCCCGGCATCAGGGTGAAGACGGAGAGCAGGGAGAAGAAGATTGCCTTTATAAGACATATGGCCATATCGGGGCCTATGCCGTACTGCATGAACAGCATGGCTATTAGACCGCCTATGGTAGTCAGTGAGGAGGATGATATCTCAGGTATAGCTTTACTCAGGGCCACGATATCGGCCTCTCTTATAGGCAGGTTCTCGTGCTCCTCCTTATAGCGGTTACAGAAGATGACCGCATAGTCTATCGAAAGAGCGAGCTGCAATACTATTGTCACGGAATCCGATACGAAGGAGATGGTACCGAGAAGGAAGTTCGTACCTGCGGCAAGTATGGCCGAGGCACCGAAGGTGAGGATCAGCACCGGGACTTCGGCCCAGGTCTGGGAGGTGATCAGCAGCACTGTGACCACGACGACCGCCACCAGTACGGAGACCACGTTCATCTCCTGATTGATGATATCGGCGGTCTGATTGCCCATGGTGGTGGATACGTATATGTCATATCCGTCCAGAAGCTGCTTTATCTCATCCAGGGCTACGAGAGCCTTTTCATCGGTCTCTTCATATTCGAAGGTTATATTGTAGAGAGCGGAGAAGTTATTGTAGTGCTCATCGGTCTCATCGAAGACGAGCATGGACACGTCGGATCTGCTTTCGATACGGTCTGCTATTTCCCTGGCTTTTTCATAGTTGATATTGGTCGCCATTATCTTGGCGGTACCGTAGGTGACGAATTCCTCGGCCATCAGGTCTATGCCCTGTCTTGTCTCCGAATCCTCTGAAAGATAGGCAGAAAGAGAGTCCTCGACGGTGACCCATCTGGAGGCTATGGCACAGAATATTATGGCTATGATGAAAACAAGGAAAAAGAGATTGCGCCTGTCAACGATGAAGGTCGCAATTTTTATCATAGGGGAACTTTTTTTTGATGATTCATTCATACTGTTATTTTTAGTCCTTATGACAACTTTATATTTTGCACAGACACCAAAAAAACAGGCAATGCCTCATGCCGAGACTATAGTATAGCTCTATTTTATGTAAAGTTCAATGCCAAATTCATTTAACAGGAGGTTTTGGTTGTGCTATACTGATAGACGGAATTCCTTTATATTGAACAGTAAACGGAGAGTACTATGCCAAGGCAGAAAGAAAAAAGTGAGACCGTAGTCACGATATCCGGTAAGAACTACACGCTTCTCGGATATGAAAGCGATGAATATATGCAGAGAGTGGCTTCATATGTGAACAGCAGGCTTGAGGAGTACAGGAGAGAGGACAGCTACAGGCGTCTGCCGGCTGATACTCAGAGTGTACTTGTACTGCTTAATATAGCGGATGAATATTTCAAAAGCAGAGTACAGCTGGAGCAGCTGACCGAGGATCTGGAAAAGAGGGACAAGGACCTCTATGACGTAAAGCACAGACTCGTGCAGGCTACAAGCAAGCTGGAGGCTCTGGAGGCTACCCTTCAGGATATGAAGGATGAGATGGCCGAGAAGGACAAGAAGATAGTCAAGCTTGAGACCGAGCTCGCTCATACTTCAGGGGAGAAGGTTACCCACACAAAAACGAACGCAAGGAAGAACTGAGCTTTAATAAAATTATGCACTCTACGAGTCTAAGACCTGAGCTGCTGTCCCCCGCAGGGGATATGGAATGCCTGACAGCGGCCATTGATGCAGGCTGTGATGCTGTGTATGCGGGAGCTGACAGATACGGAGCCAGGGCCTATGCAGGCAATTTCACGACGGAAGAATTCATAGAAGCTGTCGACCGGGTGCATCTGTACGGCAGGAAGATCTACCTGACCTTAAATACCCTTATTAAACAAACCGAATATGATGATGTCGCTGCTTTTCTTAAGCCTTTCTATGCTGAAGGACTGGACGGAGTGATAGTGCAGGATCTGGGAGTGATATCGCTGATACGTTCACAGTTTCCCGATATCAGGATACATGCTTCCACACAGATGTCAGTCTCCTCGGTATATGGTGCGCGGCTCTTGAAAGATATGGGAGTCAGCCGCATAGTGCCGTCAAGAGAGCTTTCTTACGATGAGATATGTTTGATACAGGAAGAAGCGGGAGTAGAGCTGGAGTGTTTCATACATGGAGCCATGTGCTACAGCTATTCGGGACTGTGCCTGATGTCGAGCTTTCTTGGAGGGCGCTCAGGTAACAGAGGCAGGTGTGCGGGACCTTGCAGACAGCCGTATCGTGCGGGGGCTTCATCAGGTAAGGAACGGCTGATGAAGGAGCCTGAGTATCTGCTTTCAATGAAGGATATGTGTACCATAGATATACTGGATGAGCTGACCCGGGCGGGCATCAGCTCCTTCAAGATAGAAGGGCGAATGAAGAGCCCGGGATATGTATACGGTGTGACTGAGATATACAGAAGGAACCTGGATAAGATATCTGCCGATCCTGACAGGGAATACAGACCTGATGAAGCGGACAGGAGAAGACTGGTGGAGCTTTACTCCAGAGGAGGGATCTCTGACGGATATTATCACCGCAGGAACGGCAAAGATATGATCACGGTGGAGAGAGGCTCATATCGAAGAGAGGATACGGGGAGGATACAGGCAGAGCATCCGGGCATAGCACTTAAGGCTGTACTGAAGGCTCATGCGGGAGAAGCGATAAAGCTTGGCGTTGTCGCACCGTACTGCAGGGACGGAGAGCCTTTGCACATAGAGATAACAGGCGATATTACAGAAGAAGCGGGGAAGCGTCCAATGTCTGAAGATGATTTCATAAAGCAGCTTGAAAGGACTGGGGGCACTGATTTCTGCTTCGAAAGTATAGAAGTGGATACTGACGGCAGGAGCTTCGTTCGTGTATCCGAGCTGAATGCATTAAGGCGCAGTGCATTGGATGAGATAAAGAAGGAGATCCTTGGTGGATATAAACGCTGTATGTGAGAAATATGAACAGGCGGAAGCTCTGAAGGATATGGGAACCATCGCGCATATCTTCCATCCGGGCAATACCATGCCCTATGTGTTCAGGAATGAGGATGCGAAGCTTTGTGGGAAGATGCTTTCTGAACCGGAGATCCTCGTCAGGAGTATCGACGGGATGGGCTATCTGAAAGAGAACGGATATGAAGGGACGATCTGCGCCGATCATACAATATACTCCTGTAATACGGGGGCTGCAGATACTGTTAAAGCGCTGGGAGCTGACTTTGACTGTGCGCCGCTTGAGCTCAGCCATCATGAACTGAAAAGCCGCGGGTTGGACAGGAGTGAGCTGATGATCTACGGCAGGATACCGATGATGATAAGTGCGGGATGTATATACAGGAATGTGAATGATGATACGTGCCGGAAGGATGTGGAGAGAGGACACGATATGCTCCTTATCGACAGGACGGATACAGGCTTTCCGGTGATCTGCTGCTGCAGGTACTGCTATAATGTCATTTTTAATTCCGTACCTCTGTCGCTCCACAGAGAACTGGACAGAGTGAGAGAGCTTGCACCACATTCCGTCAGGCTGTACTTCACAACGGAGAGTGCAGACGAAGCAAGAGATATAGCAGCGTATTTCGTACAGGCGATAAACGAAGGGAAGGCGGGTAATCCCCCGTATGAGGCCTATACAAGAGGACACTTCCTGAAGAGTGTAGTATGAGTGATACGTTTGTGATAGTATGGCATCAGACTATAAGGTGTGAGAGGTAGATGAAATGGAAAAAGAGAATACCGGAGCAAAAAAATACCTTTACTTTCAGATCCTGTTTTATGCCGTTACCATAGCGATCAATTTTATACTGCCGAGGACTGCGGCTCATCTCGGACTGCCGCTTTATCTGGATAATGTCGGCACGCTTCTCGCGGCCGTACTTGGAGGATATCTGCCCGGCATAGCTGTAGGCTATCTCAATAACATCATCAATATGCAGGGCAATCCCGGCAATGCATACTATGTAGTGCTTTCCACAATGATAGCGGCAAGCGGTACTTATCTTGGCATGAAGGGATATTTTGACAGACTGTACAAGGCACTGCTTACGATACCTGTATTTGCTTTTATCGGAGGTGTGCTCGGCTCCATACTGACTTATCTGCTGTACGGCTTCGGTATGGGAGAGGGCATCAGCGCACCGTTTGCAAGATCACTTCTTGAAAGCGGGAAGCTGAGCGTATTCTGGGCACAGATGGCTTCCGATGTGGCGATAGATCTGGTGGACAAGACTATTACTGTCTGTCTGGTCTTTATCATCATAGGACTGATACCTGAAAGGCTGAAGCCGGGACTGTGGCTTACGGGCTGGAGACAGAAACCTATGTCACGGGAGGCGCTGCTTGACGTCAGAAAAAATGTCACCAGATCATTCTCACTCAGAGGAAAGATAATAGCCATCATTTCAGCAATAATGGTGTGTGTGGCAGTGGTCACAACGATAATCAGCTACATCCTGTATCAGAAATTTGCCATGGAACAGTATACCTATGCCTGCACCACTGCGGCAAAGCTTACGGCACAGACCCTGGATCCCGAACGTATAGATGAATATATGGAAGAGGGAGAAGCGGGACCTGATTATATGACTATAGAAGGCAAGCTTGAGAAGATCAGACAGAGCAACCCGGGAATAGAGTATATATATGTGTATCGGTTCGAAGAGGACGGAGTGCATGTGGTATTTGATCTGGATACCCCTGAAGTCAAGGGCGTGGATCCGGGCGGTGTCATAGAGATGGAGGAATATCTGCAGCCTTACAAAGAGGAGCTGCTCGCCGGAGAAAGCATAGAGACTCTGCTTGATGATACGGTATACGGAAGGCTGCTCACTGTATTCGAGCCTGTATATGATGCATCGGGGAAGTGTGTATGCTACGCGGCTGCTGATATCAAGGTGGCGGATATCAGGATAACCACTCTGAACTATATGACAAAGGTCTTTTCACTTTTCATGGGATTCTATGTTTTCATTCTGGCTCTTTGCATATGGCTTGTGGACTATCATCTGATCTATCCCATAGCAGCCATGACGCTGTCGGCAAGAAAGTTTGCATACGACAGTGAAGAGGCCAGAGAGATCAGCGTGGAAAGACTGCAGCATCTGGATATAGCCACGGGAGATGAGATAGAGAACCTGTACGAATCCCTGTCAAAGACCATAGCCGAGACAGTAGGCTATCTGGAGGATGTGGAAGCAAAGGGCGAGGAGATATCCCGTATGCAGAACGGGCTGATATACGTTCTCGCAGATATGGTGGAGAGCAGGGACAAGAATACCGGAGACCATGTCAGAAAGACAGCCGCTTATGTCCGTCTTATCATGAAGAAGATGAAAGAGAAGGGACTGTATGATTATATGCTCACGGACGAATACATGGAGGATGTAGCAAACTCGGCTCCGCTGCACGACGTGGGTAAGATAATGGTGTCAGACGTGATACTGAATAAACCCGGACGGCTCACCGATGAGGAGTTCGAACTGATGAAGTATCATACGACGGCGGGAAGCAAAGTGATAGCAAGTGCAATGAAGCTGGTATCGGACAGCGGCTATTTGCAGGAAGCAAAGAATCTTGCAACTTATCACCATGAAAGATGGGACGGTAAAGGCTACCCGCAGGGCAAGGCAGGAGAGGATATACCGCTGTCTGCTCGTATCATGGCAGTAGCTGATGTATTCGATGCACTGGTATCAAGGAGAAGCTACAAGGAACCCTTCCCGTTCGAGAAGGCTATGGATATCATAAAGGAGGGTGCGGGAACCCAGTTCGATCCTCAGATCGCAGAGCTTTTCGTCGAGGCTTCCGATGAGGTGAGAGAGGTCACTGCGGCCCATGAAGCCATGAATGAACTGGGGTTACAGGATGAGCCGGAAAGTTGATAAAAACACCCGCTATGTGATAAAAACACATGGTCGGAGGTTGTTTGGTTGGTAGGTTTATCCAGGTATTTCATTGCCATTTTCATAGTATTTTATACGTTTCACTGCTTTGCGGTCTTTTCTTACAGGAACGATGATGAGAGAAGAGTGTTTTATCTTTTTCAGAACACTCTCA
>JAEEGO010000186.1 GCA_016280355.1 Lachnospiraceae bacterium
AAAATGATAAATGCAGTCAGCGTCATCGCCGCCTTATAATTGCCTGTCCTGTGACAGTACACTATAAGCGCCATAGAAACTACGACTCCGGCAAGGTCTGTTATCACTACAGCAGGATTGTTGCCTGAGATCGCATTGATAGTCGCAGTCAGGATACTTACGACTATCCCGCAGACAGCAAGAATATTAAATGCGGCGACCTGGATCTCCGCATCCCGGGGTATTATATATTCTTTTACTCTCTTCAACAGATCTACACTCCTGTGCATGGATCATCCCCCTCTTACACCTTCCGCAGGCATAGCATACATTTCGAATTATATAACCAAGATATTATAATATATACATCCTAAAAGTATACAAATACCATTTCAGTTCAGCCTGTATCCTGTGGTATAATTCTTATAACGACTTGAGTATTAGGAGGACGCCATATGAGACATTTCGGAAAAATATACAGATCGATACTCTGTTCTCTCATCGCGCTTGTAATAGCCGGATCATACACAGCATCATGTAGCGTACCCTGTTTTGCGGCAGACGACAAAAACAAAGTCGACCTCGGTGCCATAAACGGTTTCGGCAAAGACTTCACCATAGATGACAAGGGAAAGTTCGAGATCAGCGGAGTGATGGTCACCGGCACCTCAATGTACAATGTCACGGTAGAAGAAGGCGCTCTCCAGGCGTGGTGTGATACTCTTAAAGGACGCACCTGGCGCGACAGGGAGCTCAAGACCCTTTTGAACGATCCTACGACCTTCTTCTATGAGAAGGTTTCCGGCGATGCCGAGTCGGCTGAGTTCAAGAATAAAGTCGAATTCAAACGCCCCAACGGAAAGACTTTTTAGCGCAGTTCTCTGATCTTTCTGTTGAGCTGGCTTGCAGTCCTCATATCGAAGAAGAATTCTATCAGGTGATTCCCGAAAGCTATCATGATGATAATGATTATCATGACTGTCATACCTGTTACCGAATGCCAGAGTCCCACATGATATGTGACAGGCAGGGCGAACGCCACGTTTATCAGCAGGCATACCACCTCGCGTATCCACCATGCCGCGCCCTGAAGCTCTTTACCGGATATGAATACCAGACTTGAAAGAGCTGCGATAAATGTGCATATCGCGATCGCTCCTATCTGGCCGTTGCCCACCCCGTCTATGACATGCAGCACCGGCCCCATGATCACCAGCATTATCAGACTGTAGCCTGATATACTTACAAATCTTCTCAGTATATTTCTTATCTCTTTTCCCATCATATCCGATCTCCTACAGATCCATCTTTTTCTTCAGATCGCTCACATACTTGCGCGACACCAGCAGCCTCTCCCCGTTTATCATAGTGATCTCGAACCGTCCGGAAAGAGAAGGCTTCATATTGTCGATCTTTTTGATATTTATGAGCATTGATTTGGAAGCTTTAAAGAAAAGCGTATCCCTGCATATCTCCTCTGCTTCATACAGCCGCATCCTGTTCTCGTACACTTCATCCGCACAGTATATGAAAAGATGCTCATCCACGGTTTCGATGTAAAGGATATCGTCGAGTCTTATCTGATATGTCTTATCATCCTTTTTGCAGGTGATCTTACGGCTGCCATCCGCAAATCCTCTTGCGATCCCGTACATCTTTTCCTTATGGTCTTCGTGACAGAAGACTTCTATCTTCTCATCTTCGGCTTCATCAATAATGTTTATATTGATCCTGATCAACCTTTCACTCCTCCGCTTGTGATCCCGCTGATGATCAGGCGGGACAGAAACAGATATATTATAACAGAAGGAAGTATCGAAAACGCTATCACCATGTATATCAGCCCATTATCATAGTTGGCAAAGTTCGAGCTTCTGAGCAGGGAGATGACTATGGGCATGGTCTTCTTGCTGTCATCATGAAGTATCAGTGCCGGGATAAAATAGTTGTTCCAGGATTCCACAAATTTGAAGATCATCTGTACCGCGAACGCCGGCCTCATGAGCGGCAGCACTACCCTGTTGAAGATATACAGTTCCGATGCACCGTCTATCCTTGCCGCTTCCACAAGCGACATCGGAAGCGTGCTCTCCATATATTTTATCATATAGTAAAAGACGATCGGTGCGGCTATCTCAGGGATGATAAGAGGAATGAAAGAGTCCCGGAGATGCATCCTGCCCACCAGATCCACGAAGCCCAGTACAGTCACCTGTTTGGGGATCATCATAAAACAGACTGCCAGCGTATAAAATATTTTCCTGCCCGGGAAGCAGTATGCATGTATTCCGTATGCCGTCATTATCGAGAAGTAGCTGCACAGTATAGAAGAGGACAGTGCTACAAGGAGGCTGTTCTTCATACTGCTCATGACAGGTAGTGCACAGTGGAGCATATTGTTCCAGTTGTCGATGAGGGCTGTCCCGGGTATGAGCGAGAAGCCTCGCGTCAGATCTCCGTTTGATCTTGTAGCATTGATAAACAGTGCATAGAACCAGAACAGACAGAGAAATGAGACTATGATCAGCACCGAATATACAATGACCCTGCGGGAATTGTTGCTCATATCCGTTACCTCCTTTCCTGCCTGAAGCTGACCGAGAAGACAATCAGTGAAAGCATTGCCGTGATCAGGAACAATATGACAGACAGCGCTCCGGAGATGCCGTAATTCTTGCTGTACATGTGTTTGTTCAGATACATGAGTATAGTCATGGTCGTCCGTCCCGGATTGCCGGTTCCCTTTGTCAGTATCTGAGGAACATCAAACATCTGTATACCTCCGATGAGTGATGTGATGATGACATACAGAAGTATGGGGCGTATCAGCGGCAGTATTATCCTGGTGAAGACCTGCTTTGAATTTGCTCCGTCCACCTCAGCCGCCTCGCGAAGTGAAGGATCGATCCCGAGCATACCTGCCAGAAGCAGCAGCGTCGTGTTGCCGAACCACATGGTACAGTTCATGAATGCCACAAGAGATCTCGTCGACCAGGTATTCGAGAAAAACATATACGGCTCATCGATGATACCGATATCCATCAGCAGAGTATTTACGGGTCCCGTGTTTGCAAAGAATGAGAAGAAGAGCGATGCAAATGATGCCGCTATGATAAGATTCGGAAAGTATATCACAGTCTTGAAAAACTGTACTCCCTTAAGTCCCAGCCTGTGATCGGACAGCCACGCGGCCAGGATGACGGACAGTATTATCTGCGGCAGAAAGCCCATGATCCACATTATCGCGGTATTTGTCAGATACATATGAAGGTTGCTGTCGGACAGCAGACTTACATAGTTGTCAAACCCCGAGAAGAACGGTCCCACTTCCTTGAGACCTTTCCAGTAATTCGTGAAAAAAGACCTGTAAAGTACGATGACTATCGGCAGCGCCGTGAACACCAGATACGTGACGGTATAGGGAAGTATGAAAAACAGCCCCCATTTGTTTCTCTTCATTTTTTAAGTTCCTCCATCCATCTTATCAGCTGATCAAACCATACAGTTCCGTATTCGTTTATTTCATCAGCGACAGCTGCCGTTTCTCTTGTCCCGAGAGATATCCCGTGTCCGCAGTTGTCGTAGATATGAAGCTCTGCCCTGATGCCTCTTTCCATGAGCCGATGTACATAGTTCAGGCTTCCGGCAGCCCTCACGAGATTGTCCAGTGCTCCATGCCATATGAAGGTCCTCGGCATATCACAGCTTATATTGGCGACCGGATCTATGCGGTGCCACTCATCCCCGGACAGATCTCCGATCCCGGTACAGGCGAAGCACTTTTCCATGATCTCCCTGTTTTCAGGCGGACACAGCGGAGATCTGATAAAGTCAGTCTCATCCGCGATATCGAGCAGCGGATAGCATAGTATCACCGAAAACAGTTCCGCATGTCTTGAAGAAAAAAGTGCTGCCAGCTGTCCTCCCGCCGAGAATCCCATCACAGAGATCTTTCCCCTGTCGACTATATCATCTTCAGCCAGATCGAGCAGATGATCGTATGCCATTTCGATCTCATTAAGTGCTCCGTATATCAATCCGAAATCACCGGGCTCTGCCTGCTTGTCCGACACGGTATAATGTAGCACAAATGCCATATATCCTCTTCTGGCAAATTCTATCGCGATAGGCTCACCCTCACGTTCGGAAAGGAACATCCATCCGCCTCCGGGACATATGATCATCGCAGGCCTGGCGGCCGGAGCGATATCCACCCGGTAATCATCACAAACATATGATGTCAGATATGCGCTGTCGTTCAGTCTGATCTTATTCGTCTGCATCGGCTGCCTCCTGATAAAGGGTGACCTTTATGGCTCCCTGCGAATGTCTTCCGATAAGACTGACTCCGATCATAATATCTATGCTGCCCCGGTTACTGTTTTGTGCAACGAAGGAAATGTCAGTTCTTGCACAGCTACCGCTCAGATTGTTCAGGGGAAGCTTTACATCCCCGTTTGATTCTATCGACACATCATCCTTTGAATATGCAGTGATATTGACCCAATGCTGTTCATTCCAGTAGAAATCATTTGATACGGTCACGGTGATCCTGCGCCGACGTCCGACCTGATATTTTATACTTCCGTTCAGATCTATCATCAGGAAAAAAGCCGGGTATTTCTTCCTGATGACATACGGGGAAAGTTTTGTAGTTTCACGGACAGTAAGACCCGGATTCTTGCAGAACGAATTGATCCCGGGCATATATGCATCAGAGCTGTCACAGAACAGGTCATTGTTCTCCCGGCATGTGACAGACATCCCTTCCGCGCCGAATATATCACACAGATCCTGATTCAGTATCAGAGGTATATCTCGCAGGATCCTTTCTGTGAGTTCTGTTGCCGTTTCAGGTATCCACAGTCCTATGCTTGTATTCTTGATGCAGCATGTGGATATCCTGTCATCAAGCGGATCCTTCCACTTTGAAGGTATGGCATCTTCTCCGAGCAGTATGCCAAGCGTGCTGCAAAGACTCGCACATATACAGTCTGTGTCCTCACCGAATGAGTTGGCGATAAGCAGACTCTTTTCAAAATCATTCTCACCGTACAGCCATGCTGCGATGGAAAAAGCGATGTTTTCAGGCGCATCATATCCGGGCTTGCCGTTCACCATGCCCTTGCTGCCCTCAGGATCTATATCCTTCAGCATGATACCCTGGATCCCGAATGTTCCCGGGAAAGCATTGTGGATCTGTATGCGGCACTCGGCCACAGACACTCCGTTTTCATAGCAGTCCACTGCCTTTTCGACAGCCCGGCATACATCACAGTCTTCGGGAATATAAGACAGACCGATATCGATAAGCTTTCTGTAATCATTCTCTACAAAGGCGCTGCTCTGCATGGCTGCGAAGAACACCTCGCCCCACGCGCCCTCTTCGCAGTGATCGACTATAGCATCTTCGTAAGCATATCTGGCCGCCATCTCGGGATGTCCGGGAGCCAGGCAGGCCCATATCTCACTTCTTATAAACGCACCGCAGCTGTTGCCGTATGTGTTGTCTATATACCCCGAAAGAGGCGGCAGAAGTGATGTCCTCAGATTTGCCTTGGCCATACCGTACTCCACCCAGTTTGGAATGATATACGACAGCCAGTACTCACCCAGTATGTGTGAATCAACCGTGCGCCCGAACTTCTCTACGGCATTGAGCCATACCAGCTGCAGGTCCAGATCGTCATTTGCCGGAGGCCCCATAGAAAGATCCTGTGTATAGAATGTGACGGTATTGACCTGTCTCTTGCACTCAAAAGGAGCTCCAAACGTACCGCCGATATTCTTCCCGGTGTAACACCCCTTTATTTTGTCCCGCAGTTCATTCACGCTCAGTTGCATCATAATCCATCGACTCCCTTTTCTCCTATACACTCCGTTTTTCGCCGTGTGTATCGCATTATAGAAAAGAAAACCTGTTTCAACAATGAACAGTGCGGTGAAATGCATCTGATACAAGGTAAAATGCACAGATGCCGTTTATTCAGACGATTAATCGAAAACACGGTTGTTTGATCCGAATAGGCCGTGTGTTTTGGGAAATGGAAACATTCCCGCGATAGTCATTAATGGTATTATTCCTTCATAAGGAAATCATGTACTCTGTTCCTGTAATCAGGTGCCGTGGCAAATGCGGCATGCCCATAGCCTTTATACATGTAAAGTGCGAAGTCGGGTCTGTGATCGAGGTTTTCCGCTATCTCCATGGTCGCATCGCTGTCAAGGACTGCGTCTTCAAATGCACCGAGTGCCAGTACCGGACATTCTATCTTATCCAGCTCATCCGATACATCATAATCCCTTATGGACTTTGCCAGTATCACAAATCTGTTGAGTTCTTCGTCCGTCACGACCTTGGCCATCTCAGCAAAGTAGCTTTTATTCTTTTCGTATGCGTCAGCAGGATATATTTCCTTGCAGTACTTCAGGCACAGTCCTTCCCGGTCGCGATCCTGTGCAAGCCTTATCCAGCTGTCGATCACTTCTCTCTGTTCCGGCTTTACGTGCGGTGATGTGGATCCCAGCACAATCTTTTTAACGAGTTCAGGGCATCTTACCGCAATGGCCATAGCGATCATACCGCCTTGAGATGCGCCGAATAGATTAATATCATGCAGTCCCAGTTCCTTCATGACGATCACCGTATCGTCGGCCATATCATATATGGAGTAGCCGTCGGCTATATCTCTTCTCCTGTCAAAGACATAGGTTGTGAAGTCATCCTTCATTACGGCGTATTCGTCCTCTATGGCATCCTTTGATCCCATTACGCTCTGAATAGTCAGGCCCGGCAGGATGACAAACGCTCTGCTTCCGCTCCCGAACCGGCAGTACTCCATTTCTATTCCGTCTTTTCTTACAATGCCTGCTTCCGCCATGATGATCCTTTCTCTATATAGTAGTCTACCACAGAAAGATGGAGTCGACATTGTTGTCGACTCCACTCTAGGCGAAAGCGAATAGCCAGTTGAACAAGGTTGGGTTAACCCTCTTACGTATATATGATCTCTATGAAAGTTTACAATAGCACCTCAATTCCTTTTCCTCCGACTAAAAGCGTACGTCATCATTGCTATTCCTCTCTTTGCTTGTAGGCTATTAATCCGATGATGCCACGCCTCTGTATCCGTGTGAGTTACTTCTTTACAGCGAAAAGCCTATTCATGTGGATATATTTGTAAAACCGTCCCTTTACGACATTCCTCCCATCCAACTTAGCTCAGGTATAATTTTTTATACCAATTTTATAATGGACATCACAGCCATATCTCCCATATTCGGAACGGTAAATTCTATTGTTCCATCCCCAACCACTGTTGCCTTTATGATGCTAGTATTCGATGCATATCTGTACCATGCAGGCGTATACCATATTACAGCTATTTTATCGCCGCTCTTTACGCCCAGGTTCGACCATCTAATCGTATGCGAAGCACCTTTCCAGTCAGCCGTCGCCCCATATGGTGGAATAATACTCTTTTGCATAAGCGGAACAGCACGTTTTCGCATACTTCTAGCATACAAATCCGCTATTGCAAGATGGTTTACAACATCATGAAGAAATGGGTTTAACACTTTCATTCCCGTAACAGGGTTGTCAGTATCACCATCGATTATTTGAACCGTTTCTACTGGAACCGTGGACGGAACCTCTGGCTCTGTCTGAGATGAATTGCCGTCACTACTATTCTCTTTACCGTCTTCTTTGTCGTTGTTTTCCGTAGTCTGTCCACCGGACTCAGAATCGCGTTCAAAATGTGCCTTTACTGATACATCCGATGTATTCATTGTAAAGTGGGTTGAAGCATTATTAGGATTAGCAATAGAAATGCCGCCAGAAAGAACTTCCCAATTTTTAAAATGATACCCACTATTTGGCGTAGCCGTCAAGTTTACCGTATACCCTTGCGAAGTAGAAGTGGGATTTGCTGATGCATTTCCATTTCCATCATTTGTAACACTTTCCTCACTATTTTCCGAAACACACCCTATCTGATTATCACTGAAAGAAATGCCAAGCGCATAACTATTCTTGTTCCAGTTTTTCTCCCCGTCAGTGTTATTATAGAACCAAAATCGCATGATCACACCGTCAATCCTGGCAGTTCTATAAGAACCCCTCCTATAACGCCGAAAGCATACAGAAGTCCCGCGATCTTCAGGTTCTCTTTAAGATGCTTATTGACCCTGAAGAGTACAAGCAATCCGACTCCGGCTCCGGTCAGAAGTCCGGCCATCATCGAGCCCAGAGATATCACACCCTCGAGATAGAACTGCGTGATGGCTACAGATGCTCCGCAGTTTGGGATGAGGCCTATCACTCCGCCGAATACGGTTCCTATCCTTCCAGCTTTATGCAGCGCCTTCTCAAATGTGTCACCGGCCTTATGCTCCACATACTCCATTAGGAGATAGGTTAAAAAAGGAACGGCAGCAGCTCAAATGAATCCGCCAGTGTATCCAGTATCTCGTCTTTCATTATTATCTTACTTCTGTTAAAGTATGATCCTGAGACTAGAATGACCAGTCTGGTCCGGCTATTGAAAAGAAAGATAATGAAGGATGCTATAAAGCAGTCTTTTATATCAACAGCCTAGATATATCTTCGTCTCTTCAATATAATAACGGCAATTGCCCCAAATGACAGCATGAGCATACCCACGACCATTGATACCACCCCAGGCAGTATACTGTGCTGTGCATCTCCTGTATCCGGATTCCTCAATATGGCACCGCCGGTCACCGCGCTGATATGAGCCATGCCCTGTCCTCCGGCCGTGGTCCTTATTATTTCGCCGTACTCCGCATTGTCGGAGTACTCATTGTTCTCCGCAGTGCAAACCATTTCCTGTATACCTGAGCTTTCCGCCAGAGTTCCCGCATCGCTCCATGTTGTATTATCATCTGATGATTTATTTGATGCTGTCGCTGTAGTCAGCTGCGGTATACTTAATGTCTCTAAAGTGGCTGTTGCAGCTCCTGCAGCCAAAGTATCCATCAAAGATGAAGTCTGCTGTGATGAGCCGGAAGCGCTGCTTGATCCGTTGTCAGAGTTACCGGTCGTTCCGGAACTGTCGGACTTGGAACACGAGTCTGTGGATGACGAACCGCTAGCAGTCACGGTCGCTACATTGTTTCCTCCAAGAGGGCTGTCACCAGTCATCGCAGCAGTAGTTTCTGTGACCGGAGCAACAGCTGTGTTATCGTTGGCTTCAACAGATGTTCCCTCAGAAATAATGGTTTTATCTTCATATGCTATGGCATATGTAGAGAACTTCCCGGACATAAATGCCAATGTGTTTCCATTCTTTTGGACCGGCAGCCTTTCAGCCTCTCCATTATGATATCTGACCACATAATAAATGCGCTCAAAACCAGCCCTTAATATGGCGTTTACGAATCTGGCCGGTATATCCACAGTTATTTCTACCGGCTCCTGCAACTCATGAAGTTCCTCTTTATCATTGCTTCCATTTCCCCTGACAGCAGAAAGAGTAAGATCAAGATACTCAACCTGATCTTCGCTTACCGAATCCGGGAGGGCTTCTGTTATACGGTTGGTTTCATTCTCCGATAGCTGATCCGGTTGCATCACTTTAGAATCAAGCCTCAGTTCCACGGTGGTATTGCTCGAACCCGAGCTGCTGGTAGTATTTCCAAACAGCCAGCCAATCAACCCCTGTATCAGCTCCCCCAGACTGTTCTGCAGCCATCTGATGACGGAATCAGCTATCTGCGATATCGTTACTCTGAGTGCCCCGGGTTTGTTTTCGTTGCCGTTCTCTATATCATCTGTTGAACCTGATCCACTATCATTTGCGCCATTATTAGAAACCACATCTGTTGATGTTTCATTATCCGATACGGTAGCTGTATCATTATCTGACACCTCATTATTGACGTTATTCTCAGATATACCATTCTCGGATACTGCCGCATTCTCGGATACTGCCGCGTTCTCAGATACCTCATGACCTTCCACTATTCCATCCGAACCCGGCTCTTCGGTAATGTCCTTATCGTTCAATACACTGTCCGGCACCTCTATCTCAGGTACAGGCCTGTTCTCTGACACCTCATTTTCCGATGCCGTGATCTTTTCAGAGTTATTTCCGGTATTATCACCCGAAACAGTATGAGAAGGCGTCTCATTCCCGGTTTCATTCTGGGGATTATCATCTGTTCCGGAGTTTTCTTCATTCCTGCCGTCATCAGACCTGTTTTCTGAAACGATGTTAGCCGACACCTTATTCTCTGATACGTCTTCATTCTTTGAAGAATCGTCTGATGGTTTGTCCTCAGATACTACGTTTTCCTTGCTGCTTTCTTCTTTATCCTTTCCATCACCTGAGATGGTTTCCTGTTTTTCAGTATTATTAGCTGAAACATTGGCATCCGAAACAGAATCATAGGAAACCGAATTATCCGGGTATTTCTCGCTGAGATATTCGAGCGAGGCTGCAATATCCACTCCGTACAGGCCGCGTGACACATCCCTGCCACCCACTTTTGCGCCCTCTATTATTGCTCTCCTTACCTCACCTGCTGATAGATCCGGATATTCGGAAAACAGAACAGCAGCTACTCCGGATACCACGGCAGTTGCTTCACTGGTGCCTGTCCACCCCGAGTAATGGCTGCCCTCCTCGTCTACATCCAAAGTAGAGTATATGTTCTCTCCGGGAGCTGCCACGTCGACCCAGTCTCCATAGTTCGAGCCTGAATACAGGCTTCCGCTTGTGCCGTATGCTGCTACCCCCATCACATTGTCATAAGCCGCAGGATACCTCTTGGTAGATACCCCATCATTACCTGCAGCTGCAATTATCAGTATGCCTTTTTCTGCAACCTCGTTTATCTTATCCTGTACACGCTGGTCATATCCGGTACCGGCTTTTGCATGCTGGCTTATATTGATGACCTTTGCATTCTCTTCAGCAGCTCTGTCAAGCGCCTTTATAAGCAGATCATTATCCAGATTCACAAGGTCTGACAAGGTATGCGATGTCTTGATGCTGATTATCATCGCATTAGGCGCAATGCCGGCTCCGCCTTTTCCGTTTCCATAGGTTGCAGCTATTATTCCGGATTGAATAGAACCATGACATTCACGATCTTCCGTCTCGCTTATTAGCGATATAGATTTTGCCACTCTACCGATAAGATCTTCATGCGTGCTGTTTATACCTGTATCTATGACGGCAACCTTAACACCAGTTCCACCTTTATCATTAAAGTCATGGCCGATCGCCTTATGATACCATTGGTACTTTCTATGCGAATCAGAGAGCATGGGATCAGATGACTCTGCCGAGTCATTTACCGGATTTGCCATCAGAGTCATCCTGGTTACGGATACTCCATTCGTGATCAGCATTACAGCTGTAAAAAGAGCAATCAGACTTCTTGTATGTTTTCTTCTTGTCATGTTTTCCCTTAATCCTTTTTTTCACATTTGAAAACGGCAGAAGATTTAGCCGTTTATCACACGTTTTCTCATTATAAAATAACTTTATGTAAATGTAAATCGCACTTATTTCATCAGTCGGAAGTCAACCGATATTTGACACGGCGATAATGTCGGGCATATAATGCGAGGCATAGCGAAGGAGCTCAACGTTGTTGGGCTCCTTTTTTTTGTGTCAGGTATGTCTGGCGTATGCCGAAAGGAGAAGTATGAAAAGACTGGAAGCAAACGACTGGATGCTGCTCAACAACATCATCTACAAGATCTATACCACGGAAAACTTTGACGCCATGAGGCTTGAGCTTCTGGAGCAGTTAAAGATGGTCGTGGACTTTGACAGCGCGGATTTCTACATGGCATCCGATGAAGAGGGAAAGCTTCTCAGCGATCCCGTATCCCTCAACTGTGATATGGATCTGTCAGAAGAATATCAGGATATAGACTACAGCAGAGGTATAGTGGCCGGAGGCAAGACTCTGATCTACAGGGAGACCGACATCATATCGGATGAAGTAAGGGTGGAGACCGACTATTACAAAAAGGTGTACAAGCCGAATAAATGGCACTATGCCCTTCAGGCCGTCATAGCAAGGCACAAGAAGTTTCTCGGTGTCATTACGTTCTACAGGAGCATAGGCAAGGAAGACTTCCGCTACGATGACATCTTCGTACTGGATATACTGAAGGATCACCTGGCCTACAGACTTGAACAGCAGAAAAAAAGAAGCAGCGAGCCCGGAAACAAGCTTACGGTGACGGAGGCAGTTGAGAAATACGGATGTACCAGGAGGGAACACACCATACTGAAGCTTCTGATGTCAGGAAAAGACAGCAGGGATATCTGCGATGAGCTGATCATCACTCAGAACACGCTGAAGAAGCATATACTCAACATATACCGCAAGCTTGGTATCACAAACAGAGTACAGCTTTTCAAAATGGTCAAAGAGTATGAGTGAGTAGCACTTTAGTAGTATAAAAATGGCACATAATATGAATTGAAAAGAGCATTGCAGGGCTTTATCATATACGAAAAATAAGAACTGCAAGCGAAGGGGCTTATCCTGAATGGGTAAGCCCCTTTTGTCTGTCCGTAAAGTACGGGCCCTGAAAAGAGGAGGTTGGATATGAAGGAACTGGTAATGCTGATACGCCCCGAAAAGCTGGAAGAAATAAAAGCAATACTTGACGAAGTAAACTGCGGCGGCATGACGCTTTCCACCGTAATGGGTTGCGGTACACAGAAGGGCGTAAGCACCGATACCGAGGGTGCGGTGAATGAGCTGCAGGGATTCAGGACAACCATAAATCTTCTCCCCAAGGTGCGTGTAGAAGTGGTTGTGGAAGATAAAGCCGTTGAAGAGATCATCACCAAAGTAAGAGACATATGTGCTACCGATCATGTGGGAGACGGCAAGATATTTATAAGAAACGTTGTGGACGCTGTCAGGATAAGGACGGGTGAAAGAGGCGACAAGGCTCTGTAGGATTCTCCGGGAGGATGACCCATGAAGAACATTGTAGAGATAGAAGGCATCAACAAAATATACGGCAGCAATCACGTGGTACGTGATCTGAGCCTGTCGGTAGGCGAAGGAGAATTCCTGACTCTTCTGGGCTCATCGGGATGCGGCAAGACAACGACGCTCCGTATGATAGCAGGCTTTGAAGAGCCGACCAGCGGGACCATCAAGGTAGAAGGCAAATCCATAGAGGAAAAGGAACCCTTTGAGAGGAACGTAAACACAGTGTTCCAGTCCTATGCACTTTTCCCTCACAAGACCATATACGACAACATAGCTTACGGTCTGAAGATGAAGAAGGTCCCGAAGGATGAGATAAAGAGCCGGGTAAAAGAAATGATGGAGCTGGTGCAGCTTCTCGGCTATGAGAAGAGATATCCCTCACAGCTGTCCGGAGGACAGAAGCAGAGAGTAGCCATAGCAAGGGCACTCATCAATCAGCCCCGGGTTCTGCTTCTGGATGAGCCTCTGGGTGCACTTGATCTCAAGCTTCGCAAACAGATGCAGATAGAGCTGAAGAGACTGCAGAAGAAACTGAACATCACCTTCATCTACGTGACACACGATCAGGAAGAAGCTCTGACCATGAGCGACAGGATAGCCGTGATGCACGACGGAGTCATAGACCAGCTTGCAACGCCGACAGAGATCTATGAGCACCCGGCCACAAAGTTTGTGGCAACCTTCATCGGTGAGACCAACACCTATGACGGATGCATATCCGCAATATCGGACGGTGTAGCCACGATGACACTTGAGAACGGCGCAGTGAAGGTGGCATGTCCGGACGACTTCTCCATTCTGGAATACGCTACCGTATCCGTGAGACCTGAGAAGATGAGATTTTCAAAAACACCTGTTGAGGGCTTCGAGCTTGTGGCACAGGTGAAGGACTACATATATGTAGGCTCTGTATTAAAGTGCATAGTATCACTGCCGAACGGCAATGAACTTAAGATAGAAAGACTTGCCGGACAGGAACTTCCTCCGGTCGGCAGCAGATGCTATCCGTATTGGGCACCTGAAGATGCGGTGCTGATACACAACGAGAGCCATTACTATTTCGAAGCACTTAAGAACATCAAGCTCGCATAAAGGAAATCGGAACTATGAAAGAAGAGAGCAGAGAAAAAAGAATAAAGAAGCCATCCGGCGATACACTTTCCGCCCTTGTGATGGTGGGTCCCGTGACTCTCATCATGGTGCTTCTGGTGGCAGTCCCTCTGATATATGTGGCAGTCATGAGCTTCTGCTCCATAGACGAGTACTACAACGTGATACCGCGCTTCACGCCGGAAAACTACGAGAGGCTGCTGGATGCCGACTACCTGAAGATATATGCAAGATCTGTCTTCATAGCATTTATCACGACAGTGCTGTGCATATTGATAGGCTACCCCTTCTCATATGTCATAGCGAGGACTGCAAGCAGGAAAAAGAAGATCCTTTACATGCTGGTCATCATCCCGTTTTGGACCAATTCGCTGATCAGGATATACGGCTGGCGAAGCTTCCTCGGAAGCAGCGGCTGGCTGAACAGCCTTCTCATATCACTGCACATAGTGTCAGAGCCCATAGAGCTGCTGTACAAAAACGGCACCACCATACTCGGTATGACTTACTGTCTCATACCGTTCATGATACTTCCGATGTATACGGCTATAGAGAAGCTTGACGGATCACTGCTTGAGGCTTCATCCGATCTGGGCGCGAAGCCGGCGGCGACCTTCTTCGAGGTGATACTCCCCCTGACATCGAGCGGTATCTTCTCCGGAAGTCTCATGGTGTTCATACCGTGTCTGGGATACTTCTTCGTATCCGACATACTGGGCGGAGGCAACTCGGACATGATAGGCAACCTGATAGAAAGACAGTTCCAGAGCGGCAACAACTGGCCTCTGGGGGCTGCACTCTCCATAGTACTGATAGTGCTGACCCTCGTACTGGTGAAGCTGTATCAGAAACTTGGCGGCGACATGGATGCGTTGGGAGTGTGAGTTATGGATAAGAAGAAAAACAAGGGACTGAAAAAGAAAATAAGCGTGGCATACTGCACACTCGTGTACCTCTTTCTCTTCCTGCCAATTAGCGTGATAGTGGTGAACTCATTCAATGCAACGACCACAAAACCGTACATGAGCTGGAAGGGCTTCACTCTTGATTGGTACGTAAAGCTCTGGGATAATTCCTCCCTTTTGGAAGCCTTTGGTAACACGATGATCATAGCAGGAGTGTCCACACTCCTGGCTACGGTCATCGGAACACTCGGAGCCATAGGGATGTACAGATACAGATTCAGAGGAAGGGCGATAGTAGACGGCCTGCTCTACATCCCGGTGGTCATACCGGAGATCGTGCTTGGCATATCGCTTCTCACCATATTTGCCAAAGCGGATATACCCCGCGGCATGCTGACACTGATCCTCGCTCATGTGACCTTCTGCATACCCTTCGTGATCTTCAACGTCAGGGCAAGGCTTGCAGGATACGACATTTCCATTGAGGAAGCGAGCATGGATCTCGGAGCGAACAGGCGTACAACCTTCTTCGAGGTAACGCTTCCCGTACTGGCACCGGGCATACTCGGAGGAGCACTGCTTGCATTTACCATATCGATAGATGATGTGATCATCAGTTATTTCGTATACGGACAGACAAAGACATATCCGCTTAAGGTGATGGAGAGCGTAAAGAGCGGAGTGGCACCGGATGTGAACGCACTGTCCACACTGATACTCATAGGTACCGTGATCTTTGTGGTATTAACACAGGGTGATCTGTTCAATAAGAAAAGAGCATAAGCTCAGGGAGGTAGAAATGATGAAGAAACTGGTAAGCGTAATGACATCGATACTGATGGTATCAATGCTCCTTTGCGGATGCGGAGGAAGCAAGGCAAAGAACGGAGAACTGAATGTCTTCATTTGGACAGAGTATGTTTCGGAGAGTGCGATAAAAGCCTTTGAAGATGAATACGGCATAAAGGTGAATGTGTCGACCTATTCCTCCAATGAGGATATGCTCTCCAAGCTTAAATCCGAGTCGGAGGGAACCTATGATGTGCTGCTTCCGAGCGACTATGCAGTGGAATATCTCATAGCTCAGGACAAGCTTGAGAAGATCGACAGACAGGTGATGACGAACCTGTCCTGCATCAGCGATGCATATCTGGATCAGCCCTACGATCCGGGCAATGAGTACTCCGTACCCTATGAAGGCGGTGTTGCCTGTATAGCAGTGAATACTGCAAAGGTAGATAAAGAGATCACCGGCTATGCCGATCTCTTCGACCCCGCACTTGCCGGACAGGAAGTGGTACTCGACGACAACAGGGCAGTCATAGGCATGACGGCGAGGAGCATGGGTTATTCCATGAACGAGACCGACAGGGCTAAACTAGCCGAGATCCAGGATAAGCTCCTGACCCTAAAAGAAAATGTGAAGCTTTATGACTCGGATTCACCGAAGTCGGCTCTCATATCGGGAGACTGCACGG
Organism: Lachnospiraceae bacterium; assembly: GCA_016280355.1. Lineage (GTDB taxonomy): Bacteria > Bacillota > Clostridia > Lachnospirales > Lachnospiraceae > NK4A144. The sequence continues at coordinate 16,469 of JAEEGO010000186.1, forward strand.
TAGGCATGATCTGGTCTGCAGAGGTCGCTCTCGCCATGGATGAGAACCCTGATATAAAGATCGTATATCCGAAAGAAGGCGCATATGTATTCCTTGACAACTGGGTAGTTCCCAAGGGTGCAAAGAACTACGACAATGCCATGAAATTCATAAACTATATGCTGAGTCCCGAGGCTGCAAAGATGAATATAGCCGATTTCCCGTATCTGTGCCCGAACAGCGAAGCACTGGCTCAGATGGGTGATGAATATGTAAGCAACACAGCCAAGAACGTACCCGCAGATGTGATATCGGGCGGAGAATTCGTGAAGTATCTGGATCCCGATACACTTGCAGTTTATGACGAGATGTGGACAAAGCTTAAGGAATAAAAACGATGAGTATTGATTTTCTTTATCTGAGTGAAAAAGACATGCTGGATGCCGGAGTACTTGATGCCGGCAGATGCATAGAGGCCATGAAGGAGACTATGTCGCTCTTCGGCAAAAAAGACTTCCTTCTGGGAGGACCCAAAGGAGACGAGCACGGACTTCAGATGAACTTCCCGAAGGCATCGGATATAGAGGGCTTTCCTCTGGATGACGGTCCCGACCGAAGGTTCATGGCCATGCCGGCTTACCTTGGCGGCAAGTATCACATAGCAGGCCAGAAGTACTACGGCTCGAACAGCCACAATGCCGCTAAAGGCCTGCCGAGATCGATCCTGATGGTCACTCTCTCGGATGTGGAAACAGGCGCACCGAAAGCGATAATGTCGGCCAACCTTTTAAGTGCCATGAGAACAGGCGCCATGCCTGCAATGGCGGCCACATATCTGGCGAACAAAGATGCAAAAGTGCTGTCACTCATAGGACCGGGTGTGATCAATAAATGTGCTCTCATGTGCTACATGGAGGTGCTGCCCGGGATCGAAAAGATAAAGCTCAGAGGAAGCAGTACTCATTCAAAGACAGCAATGGCCATGGAGGCTTTCATAAAGGAAAGATATCCGCAGGTTAAGGAAACAGAGATCTGCGACAGTCTGGAGGCAGCATGCCGGGATGCGGATGTGGTATCTGAAGCGATGTCTGTCAGTGCCGAAAACATGGAGGCCTTCGACCTTAGCTGGTTCAAAAAAGGAGCTACGGTCTTCAGCATGGGATCGTTTCTTTACAGGAAATATGATGACTTTCTTAAAACAACCATGGTAGTGGACAACTACGGAATGTACCGTAAATACCTGAGCAATTTCAAGGCACGTGGCCCGGTGGATGAGCTTGGACACAAGCGTGAATGGTGCATCATGGGCATACATTTCGTGCATCTGGTGGAGACAGGAGCTGCAGATCGCAAGGATGTTGCAGACCTGTGCGACATAGTGAACGGCAAAAGACCCGGCAGACAAAGCCCGGACGAGACAGTCATGTGCTCGATAGGCGGCATGCCTCTCGAGGATCTCTCCTGGGGATATGAATGCTACGAGCGGGCAAAGCAGCTCAGTATAGGTACACAGCTGAACCTGTGGGATGAACCTTATATGAGGTGACTGTGATGAGTGAACAGACTATAGATTTTCTATTCTTATCCGAAGAAGACATGATCAAGGCAGGCGTGAGAGATATGGGAGCCTGCATAGACACAATGGAGGAGGTCATAAGCTGCCTGAACAAAGGTGACTATGTGATGGGCGGCCAGAATCACAACTCGCACGGAAGCCAGCTCTGCTTTCCAAAGACCTCTCCTTTCCCTAACATGCCTGTGGATGAGGGTGATGACCGGAGGTTCATGGCCATGCCTGCTTATCTCGGAGGCTCCTTCGACCTTGCGGGCATGAAATGGTACGGAAGCAACAGTGCCAACCGGGACAAAGGCCTTCCGAGATCCATACTCACCGTGATGCTCAATGACAAGGATACCGGAGCACCACTGGCACTGATGTCAGCAAACATACTGAGTGCCATGCGTACAGGTGCGATACCCGGAGTGGGAGCCAGATATCTGGCAGGAAAGGATGCCATATCCTGCGGTATCTGCGGCCCGGGAGTGATGGGAAAGACATCTCTTGAAGCCATACTCACAGCCTGCCCCGGCATAAAAGAGGTAAAGGTAAAAGGAAGAGGCCGGAAATCTCTGGAAGCCTTTGTAAAGAGTGAAGGAGCAAAGTATGCCGGACGTGTGGAAATACGCGCGGTAGATACCGTGGAAGAGCTTGTGAAGGATACGGATGTGATCTGCTTTGCAAATTCAGGCAATACCGACCCTTCCACTTATCCTTTGGTGAAGGGGGAATGGCTCAAAAAAGGAGCTCTGATCATAGGAGTGAGCTGTTTTGAGCTGGATCAGGATTTCATGGCAGAAAACTGCTCTCTGATAGTTGATAATACCGCACTCTACGAAGCCTGGGCTGAGGAATTCCCCTATCCGTCCTTCGGTATGAACAACATCATAGGCTCGAAGTTCACGGATATGATCCATGACGGCCTGATAAAGAAAGAGGACATGATAGATCTCGGAGATGTGATATCCGGAAAAAGACCCGGCAGGAAGAGTGATGAAGACATCATCATTTTCTCCGTGGGCGGTATGCCTGTTGAGGATGTCGCATGGGGCAAGGTCTGCTATGAAAGAGCAAAGGCTCTTGGCATCGGACAGAGCCTGAGGCTGTGGGACAAGCCGGAAATGGCCTGAAAATATGATCGGGAGGAACAGGAAATGTCAGAAAGGATAGCCGAGCATCCCATACTTGGGACACAGGAAAAAGGAAAGGAAGTCAGCTTCACTTATGACGGAAAGCAGCTGAAAGGCTACGAAGGTGAGCCGGTAGCCGTGGCACTGAAAGCCGCAGGAGTGATGGTACACAGATATACCGCAAAGCGGCATGAGCCCAGAGGCATATTCTGCGCTATAGGAAGATGTACAGACTGTGTCATGGTGGTGGACGGCGTACCCAACGTACGTACCTGCATCACTCCGCTGAAGGAGGGAATGGATGTGAGGACGCAGGCCGGATGTACTGCAGCGGAAAGTGAGGACAGACCGTGATGAAAAGATACGACCTTATCATAGTTGGAGCAGGACCTGCGGGATTGTCCGCAGCCATAGAAGCAGCCAAAAGAGGAATAAAGACTGTCGTCTTCGATGAAAACTCAAGGCCCGGCGGACAGCTCTTCAAACAGATACACAAATTCTTTGGCTCGAAGGAGCACAGAGCGAAGATCAGAGGATATGTCATCGGCGGACAGCTGCTGGATGAAGCAAGAAAGAGCGGGGTTGAAGTAATCCTCGATGCCACAGTCATAGGACTCTATCAGGACAGGGAAGTAGTGGTAAAGCTTGGCGAGGCGATACATCACTTTAAGGGAAATGCCGTGATCGTTGCTACCGGCGCATCGGAGAATATGATCAACTTCCCGGGATGGACTCTTCCGGGAGTCATAGGTGCAGGTGCCGCACAGACCATGCTGAACCTGCACGGGGTGCTTCCCGGCAAGCGTGTACTGATGCTCGGCTCGGGAAACGTAGGCCTCGTCGTATCGTTCCAGCTGATGCAGTGCGGATGCGAGGTGGCAGCCATAGTGGATGCAGCTCCCAGAGTCGGAGGCTACGGCGTGCATGCTTCAAAAGTAGCCCGGACGGGAGTCCCGTTTTATCTCTCACATACAATAGTTAAAGCAGAGGGTTATGACCATGTGACCGGCGTCACCATAGCCGAAGTGGACGAGCATTTCAGCTTCATCCCCGGTACGGAAAAGCATTTCGATGTGGATACCATATGTCTGGCGGTGGGTCTGTCGCCCATGTCACAGCTGTTGAAGATGGCCGGCTGCAAGATGTCGGATGATCCGAAAAAGGGCGGTCAGGTCCCGATATGTGATACATACGGGCGTACCTCTCTATCCGGCATATTCGCTGCAGGAGATGTCAGTGCGATAGAGGAAGCATCTTCCGCCATGATAGAAGGAAGAATGGCCGGAGTATGCGCAGCCGAATATCTGGGATACATAGATGAAGAAGAAGAGAAAAAGGAGCTTGCAGAGCTCGACGATGCACTGAACGGTTTGCGTCAGGGTATGTTCGCTCCCGGAAACAGAGGAAAAGCCATAGAAAAGACCGAGGAAGGTATCGACATATCGAAGAACCTCTTAAAGAACGGCTTTGTGGCTGAGGATGAGATAGAAAGATACCCCGGAGTCACACACAGGGAGGGCATACATCCCGTGATCGAGTGTACTCAGAATATCCCCTGTAACCCCTGCCAGGATGCCTGCAGACAGGGATGTATATCTATCGGTGATAAGATCACATCACTTCCGATAGTTACAAAGGACAGTAAGTGTACAGGATGCGGCATGTGCGTTGCAAGCTGCTCCGGTCAGGCAATATTCCTCGTGAACGAGGACTGCGGCGACGGCAGTGCTACTGTGACCCTGCCGTATGAATTCCTTCCCCTGCCCGAAGAAGGCTCTAAGGGCATAGGGCTCGGGCGCGACGGTAAAAAAGTATGTGATGCCGAAGTGGTATCCGTTAGGAGTCTCGATGTGTATGACAAGACAAATCTTCTGACAATGAGAGTCCCTAAGGAATATGCCATGAAGGCAAGATTTTTCAGGAAAGCATAAGGAGGTGTCCGCTGATGAATGCACTGAGTGACAGGAGCAGGGATATAGGACCCTTTGTAGAAAAAGAAGGCGACGATCTGCTGGTATGCCGTTGTGAGGAGATCACAAAGGGTGAGATAAGAAAAGCCGTTCATGACGGTATGTGGACCATCACGGAGATAAGGCGGTATCTGAGAGCCGGCATGGGACTCTGTCAGGGCCAGACCTGCTCGAAGCTGGTGAAAGGTATAGTGGCAAGAGAGCTCGGCATATCTCCTGCAGAGCTGGAGCCTGCCACCTCAAGGGCTCCCATGCGCCCCATAGAGATGAGAGTCTTTGCTGAAGAAAGTAAGGAGGATCACGATGAAAACTAACGCGGAAGTCATAATAATCGGCGGCGGCATTATAGGCTGCGCTACGGCATATTATCTTGCAAAACGCGGGGCGGAGGTCATCGTGCTTGAATGCTCCGACAATATCGGAAACGGGGGTTCCTCAAGAAACGGCGGCGGTGTACGTCAGTCCGGCAGGGACGTGAGGGAGCTTCCGCTTGTAATGTACGGCATAAAGCATCTTTGGCCGGGACTCAGCGAAGAGCTTGGAGTAGACTGCGAATACAGACAGGAGGGCAATCTGCGTCTCGGCAAGAACGAAAAACATGCGCAGATACTGCAGAAGCTTGCGGACAACGCGAGGAAAGCCGGTCTCGACGTCAGGATGATAGACGGCGATGAAGTAAGGAGCATCAACCCTTATCTTTCAGATGAGGTCACAGTGGCAAGCTGGTGCCCCACCGACGGTCATGCCAACCCGCTTACAACGACTCTCGGTTATTACAAGGCAGCAAGAAATCTCGGTGTCAGCTTCATCACCGGTGAACGTGTGACTGCTCTGCGTACCGTAGGCGGTCGGATCAGACAGGTGATCACAGAGGATACTGTCTACGAGGGAGAGAGTGTTCTGGTTGCAGCAGGTCTTGATTCCAGACCCATCCTCGACAGTGTGGGCATAGACATACCCATGACCAAATCATTGCTTGAATGCCTGGTCACTGAAGCTGAGCCGCAGATGTTCGGACAGATGCTCGGAACTGCGGATGCGGACTTCTACGGTCATCAGACAAAACACGGCTCGTTCGTGTTCGGAGGAAGCTCCGGACTTGAAAGATACAACAAAGACAACGGCACACCTGTAACAAGTTCGAAGACTGCACCGTGTATCTGCCGAGGCATAATCAAATACTTCCCCGATCTTGCCAAGGCAAAGATAGTACGTACCTGGGCAGGCTTCATGGATGCCTCCTCGGACGGAGTCCCGTCCATAGGAAAGGTGGATGAGATACCGGGCCTATATGTAGCCTGTGCCTTTCACGGACATGGTTTCGGCATAGCACCCGGAGCCGCTCATCAGCTGGCACAGCTTATCACTACGGGAAGTACGGATGTGGATCTGCAAGATCTTCGCTACGACAGATACAAGGCGGTGAACTGAATGAATGATTTTGATTTTTATGTACCCACGGCTATAAGATTCGGCAAAGGAAAGATAGCATGTCTGCCGTCAGAGCTTGCAAGATATGGCAGGAACGTGCTGCTTGTCTACGGTGGCGGCAGCATAAAACGGACAGGACTCTATGACAGGGTGATGGAGCTTCTTTCAGATTTTAAGGTGACTGAGCTGTCCGGCATTGAGCCCAATCCCAAGCTTTCATCGGTGGAGCAGGGTGCGAAGCTTTGCAAGACCGAGCATACGGATGTCATACTTGCAGTAGGCGGAGGAAGCACAATAGACGCTTCAAAACATATCGCTGCCGCTGCCTGCTATGACGGTGATCCCTGGGATCTTGTGCTCGACCGGTCGAAGGTCAGTAAGGCACTTCCCATTATCACCGTGCTGACTATCTGTGCCACAGGCTCGGAGATGAACAGCGGTGCAGTGATAAGCAATGAAAAAACTCTCGAGAAGCTCGAGATCAACACTCCCCTCCTCTACCCCAGACTTTCGATATGTGATCCGACATATCTCTATACTCTGCCGCCAAAGCAGACTGCGGCAGGAGCAGTGGATATCCTGTCTCATGTGATGGAGCAGTATTTCCAGCCCAATGACGAGGCTTACATCACTGACGAACTGAGTGAGGCAGTGATGAGGACTGTGGTAAAATATGCCCCAATAGCAATGTCAGAGCCTGAAAACTATGAGGCAAGATCCAATCTGATGTGGGCCAGCACGCTGGCCTTGAATCATCTGCTCACAGTGGGAAAAGGCGGCGCATGGAGCGTGCATCCGATAGAACACGTGGTCAGCGCTTACTATGACATCACGCATGGAGTGGGCCTTGCCATACTCACCCCCGCCTGGATGGAATATGTACTGCGTGATGATACCACTGCCCGTTTTGCCAGGTTCGCCAGAAAGGTATGGGACGTTGATGAAAGCGACGACAGGACAGCTGCAAAAGAAGGAATAAACAAAGTAAGAGCTTTTAATCGCAGTCTTGGAATGCCGTCATCCCTGACCGAAGCAGGTATCGAAAACGCAGATATAGAAAAGATGGCTGCGGAAGCCATCCGGACCAGCGGATTATCTGAACGCAGCTATGTAAAGCTTTCCGCTGTCGATGTAGAAAAGATATTTGCCAGAGTGTTTTAGGCAGACCGGATCAAATACCACAGCCATGGCATCGAGATCCGCAAATTGCAACAGGTTCACTGTCCCGGCTGTTTCCGCGCTGCTCAACCTGCTCCTTGAGTTTTCCGGTAAGCTCTGTTTTATCCATTTTTATTTCTTTACACGATACGCTCACAGGTCATTTTGGACTCCATGAGCGTTTCATTTTTGATCTTGATAAATCAGCGTTTATAAGCAAACTCATTTCCAATATCGTCTGTTGTGTTTTTCTATTTGGCTTATTATACTATAGCAAACGATAAAAGTCGTTTGTTTTGTCGTTTGCTGCGCCGGATCCCGCCCGGAGGACCAGGTGAATTTGGGACTGTCGTACGAACCTTATTTGATGGTGTAAGTAGAAGGAGAAATCACATGAACGAAAGAAAAAAAGCATGGATGGAAAGACTCGAGACATTTTTTCAGAATGATGAGAGTGTCGAAGAGGCAACCATATTTACAGGAGAGGAGCTTGGCACTCCCATGGATGTGCTGAGGCTTTTGGTGCCGAATTACGGCGCGGGAATGCTCGATATCCTGGCTGAATATTCGTTTCTCCCGGTAGGAGAGCCTGAGGAGATCATGTATTTCTCATCGGTCCTCACTTTATTGATAGAGATCCCCGCGGGAGCTGTTCCCGCTCTTTCGATCGCTATATCAAAGCTGAACTTCTATCTGCCATACGGCAGCTTCTGTCTGAGCAAGGACGGCACAATGCTTGTCTTCAAGAACATTTCTCTTCTGCGCTCGGATCACGATGATGAAAAAATATATGAAGATATAGAACTGGCTGCGGATAATGCCCTGTTCATACCGGAAAAATATCTGTACCTTCTGCAGCAGGTGGCGGAAGGAACGCTTCTTGTGAATGATTTTCTGGAAATGCTTCCGGAATGATGGAATAAAGGAGATCAGATATGTGTCAGCACGGAATGAAGGAAAAGATCGAGGAGAGCAGTCCGGCACTGAATGAGGTGGTGGGGAATCAGCTGCAGGACAGTCAGCTGCAGAGTATGGATCCGCTGAACATAGGGCAGCAAAACATCGGTCAGCTGAATATGGGTCAGCTGAATATGGATCCGCTGGATAATCCTCAGGTATCACCGTTACATAGGCATGTTCAGATACTTAAGAAAGAACAGCAATTGCTACAGCAGGCCAATGAGGAATACAGTCCCTTTAATGTAAAGGATCAGGTCGCAAAATACATCCATCCCAGGATCAATGCGGATAACAAGTGGAAAAGGAATCAGGTCCTTCAGGTAAGACAACTCAGCATTAATGATATGTCTAAGGCCTATTCCCTGACCGGCTTTAAGTTCACGGATTCCGCAGAAAAAAGAAGTAAGATGCTTTTAGATGCGATATGCCGGTATAAGATCCAGACGAGTTTTAAAAAGAAGATACAGCTTGTGATCCAAAATGAGAAAAAAGATTTTGGTTACGTCAATTATTCCCTGAAGGATGCAATGAAGCTGTCCGACGAAAAGATCGTAAATGACTATGGTGCAAAATATTTAGATCCTCTCGTCGCGGAGTATGTTGAAGTTAGATGCAATCTGATGAAGAACCCGTTCTTTTCCGTAATGCCCATAGATGAACTGAAAAAGACCCCGAGGAACGAGCTGCTGAAAAAACTGAATAAGGAGTACAGCCTTAATGAAGCGAGCAGAGCATTTATAGTAGCTTTATATGAGGATCTGATAAGGCTTCAGCTACTGGAGAGCCGGGCGAACGAAGTAAAAAAGAAGAAACCACAGAATCCTCCCGAAGTCATCACTGCGAAAGAGATAAAAAGCAATAGATCCTATAAGACAAAAATAGATAACGAGATCGACAGTTATATCCATCTTACAGATGAAGAAAGAGCTGCAAGAAAAGAGGCAGTAAACAGTGTAATGACTGCAGGGACGCTCTGGGGGGACAGGAGTCCGGCTGAAATGGATGGGGTGTCTCTTGCCAAGATAGAAGGAGCAAGAGCGATCCTAGCATGGATGTACAGGAACTGCGGTGCGGGAAAAGAGCAATCCAAGGAGCCCTTTGTCTACACGCTGACCCAGGCGAAGCCGAAGCAGCTGCTGTTCATGCTGTATCTTATTGAAAACGGGCTGACTAAATCACCGAACGCCGAATGCTTCGATGTCGCATTAAATGATTATATACCTGATCCCACAGCCAAGGCATTTAAGAATAAGCCGGATTGGACAGCCATCAGTCAGGCTTCGAATTTTGTCATGAACTGCAAAGAGTTTAATGTGTTTTTGAAAAATGACACAGAGGAAAAATCGCTCAATCAAACCATAAATAACTACGGCGGACTCGAGGGGGACGTACAAAACCCCGAGAAGATAAAGGCTGTGGCTAAACTGGCTGTCGTGCAGGTACGTAAGCTTGTTGCCATGTATAATGCCGCGGGACTTTCTTCGGACATGCCGGCGAATCTCATCGCCGATCCGATACTGAAGCAGCACGTTTTGGATACCGTAAGGCAGTTTCAAAGAGTGTGCAATGAACTGAAAAAACTGGGCGGGGACGAAGCGCCCGGGCAGGGTGCCGGAGCGAATCCCCTTCAGCGGGATAAAGCGCCCGGTCTTGAGAACAAAAAGACAGAGCTGAAAACCAGTAAAAACGCAGATGAAATAATCAGCTATGTAAAAGCAGGTCAGGATATTCCCAGAAGCTTTATCAAGATAATCGGAAGTGATGTAGCGGAATTCTCGGGCAAGCTTCCATATGCAGTATCAACCGGCGGATTGTCAATCTTATTCGGCGCGTACGGATTAGCCGTGAAGCTCATCGATCTTTTCTCTGCCGATACCAAGAGTCTTTCGGGAGTAGAGATCGCTTCGCAAAAAATAAATCTGTCAGGAGGTGTCCTGAAAAGCGGTGCGGACGTGATCAAAGGGGCCGCAGATATATACAAGACGGCTACGGGTTTTGATCCGTCCAAGTTTGCAAACTTCGGAGAGTTCATCGCCTCAAAAGGGGGTGGACTGCAGTTTGGCGCAGGTACGATATCTCTCGTGGCCGGAGGATTGCAGACCGGAGCGGGAATAATCGATCTGAAACAGGCATCTAATTCCAAAAAGCACCTGAACAATGCCATGAACCATCTGCAGAATAAGACGGAACAGGACAAGATGGAGGTGGAGGGCAGGCAGGAAAAGCTTACACGTGCTGAGGAAAAGCAGAAACTGCAGAAGGAACTCCAGAGAAAGGAAATGGAAAACCTGATAAAGCACCGGGTAGATGTGACAAAGAATAAAAAGAACAGTGCCATGATCAATATGACAGGCGGTATACTTACCATGGCCGGCGGTGCTCTTACCATGACCGGACTGCTGGCTCCTTTAGGAGGTCTTTTGAGCATAGCAGGATCTGCCATCAGTATCGGTCTGGGGATAATAGGTGCAAGGATCGATCGCAACAGGGCCATCTGTGATGCAGTAGATGAGGGGCTGAAGCTTCCGCTTCTGGTCAGGAAGGTAGCGGATCGCTTCAAGATCAATCATATTTCGGGGAGCCAGGGCATACAACTGACAGATCGTATAAGGCAGGAGGCACTTGCTGAACTGCATTATGCAAATTATAAGGTGTGCTATCTCGATATGTGTAAAAGGAGCACTATGTTCCTGTATAATAAAGTCCTGATAAAACCCACCACAGATAAGGCTTATCCAAAGACTGAAGAGTATAAGATGTACTATGAAATGATCATGTCTCTTGGATTCAAGAGGATAAAGCGCGCAAATGACCAGTTCGATACCGATTACCCTACGCCGGAGATGATCTATAGCAAGCTTACACAGGGGGTAGCGTGATGGAGAGGAATATCAGTCTGTTCTGGATCAGAGATGACAAAGACACGCGGAAGATGCTCCTGCAATACGCCTCAAAGTTTGGTGCAACTTTCCCGGATGCAGCGGAGGTACTGGCAGCCGTAGATGACGAAGGAAATCTGCTGGGGTTTTCGGCTATTTTGTCAACGGAAGTGATATCCGACATTCTTGTATTTCATGTTGAGCCGGGAGAGAGTCTGAATGATATCGGACACCTCATGCTTCAGGAGATTGAAAAGGTCATTGAAGAAACCGGCCTGGGAATGCTCAGATATATCATGCCGCGGGATGAGAGCATGATGCTCTTCTTTGCGGATGAAGGCTACGACATGTTCGGTGCTGGCAGGGAATATGCTGTTTTGTATGCCGCTCTTAACTATTCGGATGTCTACAGAAAGAACGTACAGACGGAGGCGGTACAGAAGGCCAGGTCCATAAGTCAGTGTACGGCTAAAGAACAGAAGATACTGAAGGATTATTTCATCGAAAACTCGATAGCTACAATGGACTTTTTTAACCCTGTACTGTCATCGGTTGTGTTTGAGGGGGCGAAGGTAGCGGGACTGCTTCTTTGCGAGACCAAACCCAAAGGCATTATCATATACCATATGTATGCCGAAGCAGATCATCCGGAGTATATCATAGATTGCCTCAGAGTGATGGATGTGATCCTCTCGGAATATGGGGCACAGGATGAAGAACTCATGCTTTCTTTTGCCACAGGCAATGAAACGGAAGTCGATCTGATACATTATCTTGCAGGAAATGTAGTACCGGTAGAGGATTTTGTACGGGAGAGCATCGCACTTAAAGTACTTAAGGCGATGTGAAAGGAATACAGACAGTGCCACAGATATTGGAAATAAATGAGGATATACAAAGCGGCTGTGAGGAGCTCATGCTGCCGGACACATCAGAAAACCTCACCCGCAGGCACAGCCGCGCTCTTGCAGCCATGAATGATGAAGGGCAGGCAGAGGGAATCCTCGTATGGATGCTGAAAGATAAAGAAGAAGGTCCCGAAGCCGAGCTCATTGATTTCAACGGACGTAATGAAGAAGTGCTGGGGCAGCTTCTGGATGAATACGGAGAGAGGACAGCAGATGATGACGTAAAACGCAGCTTCTTCGAACGGGCCCAAATGACATCACAAGAAAAGCAGGCCTTTCAGACAGCAGAATTTGACCTTGAGGAAAAGGAAGGCCGGGATATCATTCTGGAGGTCTCGGAGCTTGCGTCCATGAAGATCAAAAAAAAGAAGATCCCGGATACGATAAAGAACATAGGTGAGCTGGATGAACTGCAGTTCTGGCAGGGTATCACAAACTGTGTGCTTCATGAGAAAACGGGACTCATGGATGATCTCGCGGTCATGACAAAGGAATGGTACGATCCGCAGATATCCTGCTGTGTTACAACGGATGACAGGATAAACGGTTTTTTCCTGATACACAGGACTCCTTCAGGCATCCTCATGCCTGTGCTCTTTACGGCCATAGGTCCCGACTCCCGTCTGGACCTTCTCAATATGCTCTGCTTCTCCATAAATGCCGCGATCAAGACCTATCCCGCAGATACAAAGATAGTGATCAGAAGACATGCGGAATATGTAAGCTCGATGGTATCTTACCTGCTGCCGGGCAGGAAGGGTGAGACTGTCTTTGCAGGGAGCAGGATGGAGGAGGTGAGTCTTTTCTGATGAGTATCGAGGAGATCAAATACATAATCTTCCTGATCGTAGACATGATTTCCATTGCGATATATCTGTGGCTCGTTACAGACCTGAAGAATGTCAGAATCGGGGCATTTGCCGGTAACAATCCGGAAAGCAGCATGAAAAGGAAGATATTCCTTGCAATGTGCAGCCTTGCACTGCTTGAGGGGTGCGTGAGTGTGATAAATGATGTCATATATTCTGCCAGAGAGACCATGGGCTACTTCGTTGGCAGGATACCGGACTTCATTCAGCTTCTGGATGCATTTCTCTCGGAATCCACGTGTACTATACTGACACTTCTCTGGATGATATTCGTGGATTATTGTGTATATAAGAGTCCGGGTCATATCAAGAAGCGCTATACGCCTTATTACGTTGTGGCGGGTGCAGGGATAGTGTTTTCTGCCGTCAGTATCCTTTCCATACTGATATCATATCCGGATCCTTCTCTTGTGATCATAGTGATCATGTTGCTTGATACATTCATCGTCATGCCTGCGATACAGGTGATCTTTGCCATCAAAGCCTACAGGGTAGTCGCGGGACACCGGGACGAGAGAAGACCGCCTTTATTCCTGCGGCTTGATGTATTTATCGTTCCGGTCGTGACCGGCTGCGTACTCGGTTTATTGATCCATTCGAGCCTGCGCTCACTCGGCTTTGCCATAGGACTGCTCCTTACTCTGCGCATACAGAAAAACCGCAGCAGATATATAGATCCCGATACGGGCTTTTATAATAAGGATTTTCTTCAGCTGATGTATGAGCACCTGGAAAAAAACGGATATCTGAAGGGGATGGGCATCATCTTTTCGGCTCCGGAGAGAACGGATGAGCTTGTAAAAGTCGTGGGACAGCTGGATTATGATAACTGCGAGGTCATTCTCCTTGAAGGCGGAAAGGTTCTTCTGACCACGGGAGAACAGAAAAAGGAGGCCGTGGAGCTTATCATACGATATGTGAGTGCCGTTGCCTCTGCAGCGGATCCACCATTTAAGATAAATACAGATACCATAGAGCGAAGTGAAGGAGAAAGTGCAGGTGCATTTGCATCAAGGATCATTGAGACAGCAGATCGTCTTGCACGGTAAAGGGAGAGTATGAAATATGAGTTTTGATCTTAATCTGTCTTTTGCAGCCCTGGATAAGTCGCAGCAGGGTGAATACGAAGGGTTTCTTTCTGCTGACGCAAAAGGTTCCCTTTCGGACGAAGATGTATATGCTTTCGGAGCCTTCAATGATGATGAGGATGAGCTGATTGGTGCTGCGGTCTTTCAGGCAGATAAAACTGCGAGGCTTTTGAGTATCGCCGTGTCCGATGAATACAGAAAAAAGGGCGTGGGGTCGGCCATGGTAGCCCGTATGAAGGAACGGCTTTCCAAAGCGGGGGCTGTGGAGATGGAGTGCCTGATACCTGAGGGCAAAGAAGGGGAAGCAAAGGAGAAGGCGGCAGAGCTATTTTTAAAACACTGCGGCTTTGCTCCCGTCGGATCATATTCGGATTTTTCTCTTTCTTTGAGCAGTGCAAGAGAGAGCCGGGAGCTTGCGGCTGTCATTGAGGCTGGGGTGAAGGAGGGATTTGAAGAGGCTCCTGAGCCGGGGAGCGGAGAGGCCGCTCTCTTAATGGATTTTCTTCCGATAGAACCGGAGGAGGGGGTGTTGGATTATTCTCCTTCTTTCAGCACGGTATATAAGAAGAACGGGAAGATCATCGGATGTTTTCTCGTTTCGGAAGAAGGGGATTCTTTTCTGGTTAATATGTTCCACCTTATGAGCCGGCATCTGGAGCTATTACAGGCTATGGCGGTAAGAAGTCTTATGGCGATAGCCGACAGGTACGATGAGACGACGGAGCTTCGTTTTATTGCTGTGACGGATAAGGCAGATGAGGTCTTTAAGAGGCTGTTTCCGGCTGAAAGCAGCGAGGGCAGGCTGACCCGTTATGTGTTGTCGTTTGGCGGCGCTTCTGAAGATGAGGGGGAAGGTTGATATGAATGAGCTTAGCAGTCTTTTGAGTCTGACCAATAAGTTTTATAATGTTGCGCCCGTGGAGACAGAGAGGGCTTCGGGAAGAGAGAAAGAGCGCAGTCTGGTAAGGAAAACAAAAGTGAAGGGCGCTCTGCCGGAGCTTTTTGCACCGGGGGATATCAGGAAGATTACGAAGACTTCTCAACCGGCGCAGCCGTTGAGCGGCTCGCCGTTTGATGAAATGAGGATGGCGTTTTGGATAAAGGTTTCCAGGGTTTTTTCGTCAAAGAAGAAAGGGGGTTGACTTGCGATATTACTTACGTTAGATATAATCGAAGATTCCTTGTATAGCATCTGTGATATTGATAATATCTGGATAATGAATCCTATCTATCTTTGAATATCCTCTTATACTCAAATCAAGAAGTGCCATTTTTTCGCATTGCACATATCCTTCAACATCTTCAGCCTTGATATGTATGTGTAATGGTCCTGCTTCTCCTTTTTCATATATAGGACAACCAATTATCTCAAAAGACTTATTAAAGAAATCCTTACTTACGACAAGAACCGGTTTTTTAATATGTTCAATCTTAAGTATATCCCCCTGATGTAATTCTTCTTTCATTACCAAATCTCTCTTCCTACCGGTTCACCCCAATCAAACTCGCCATCTAAATGGAGCTGTCCACCAAATTCTGCAGCACGCTCTTCTAATGTTTTATGCCTAAATGGTTTAACAAGCATTATCATTCCATTAGATACTTTTACATCAAGAATATCATCAACTGAAACCTCTGCTTCTTGAAGCACTTCTTTGGGTATTCTAATTCCCTGGCTATTACCCCATGTCTTTACTTGAGCCTGCATAAGCAACACCTCCTTTTGTATATACATTGTATATCCCCTAGGTCAAAAATGCCACTCTTAGCCTATCCCAATCACGTACGTTATACTGTAATATATTTGTGCAACTTCATTCAAGAAATCCAGTTTATTCTATGGTGCCTCCCAAAATCGAGAAGCAAACATTAAGGCAAACAATATAAAGACAAAAAGACAGATAATTAAGGCACATATGCATAT
>JAEEGO010000187.1 GCA_016280355.1 Lachnospiraceae bacterium
AAGATAATAGGCGGTATAGGGATATGCGGAAGAGAGCTTTGCTGCCATGCTTATCTTTCGGACTTCGCTCCTGTCTCCATAAGGATGGCAAAGGAGCAGAATCTGTCTCTCAACCCGACCAAGATATCGGGAGTATGCGGCAGGCTTATGTGCTGCCTCCGCAACGAAGAAGAAACGTATGAATACCTGAACCGAAAGCTTCCCGGACCCGGAGACCATGTGGTCTGTGCGGACGGTACAAGGGGAACGGTGGAGTCGGTCAATGTCCTGCGACAGAAAGTAAAGGTGATCGTAGAAGAAGGGGACGAAAAAGAGATCAAAGAATACCCGATCGACGAGTTGTCCTTCAAACCCCGCAGACATGGTCAGGGTAAAGGAAAGAAGAACAATGCTGCGGATGCTCAGGAGGAAAAAGAGCTCGAGGCTCTGGAAACTCTGGAAGCAAAGGAAGGCTCCGGATCGAAGCTGGATGAATAAGGAAGAGTACCTTCATGACGGAGAGAGGATAGACGATCTCCAACGAAACGGATTGTATATCATACAGAATCCGGAAAAATTCTGCTTTGGTATGGATGCTGTACTCCTGTCGGGCTTTGCGGCAGAGCATCTGGGTAAAGGGAAAAAGAACATTCTGGATCTGTGCAGCGGAGGAGGGATAATTCCTCTGCTCCTGTCGGCGAAGACAGATGTCGGGCATATCACAGGGATAGAGCTACAGGAAGATATGGCGGACATGGCAGGACGGAGTGTGAAGCTGAACGGACTCGGATCCGTAATAGAGATACTTGAAAATGATCTGAGAAAGGCGGCGGGAGTGATACCTGCGGCCTCTTTTGATGCTGTTACCGTAAATCCCCCGTATTTCAAGAGCGGACACGGGATCATCAATCCGGATGATGCCAAGACCATAGCAAGACATGAAGTCAGCTGTACACTTGAAGATGTGCTAGAGACGGCATGCTACGCCCTGAAGGAGGGTGGTGTGTTTTACATGGTACACAAACCCCAACGGCTTTCTGATATCATCTGCTCCATGAGACAGAGCAAATTAGAGCCGAAAACGCTGAAAACAGTGCATCCGCGTAAGGATGCGGAACCTTCTATGATACTTATCGAGGGCCGAAAAGGCGGCGGATCGGAACTTCGAATAGAAAAACCGCTTATAATATACGGAGAGGACGGAAAATACACAAAGGAAATGTATACCATCTATGGGTACTGAAGAAAGAAACAGCGGAAAACTATATCTGTGCCCCACACCGATAGGAAATCTGGGAGACATTACGGAGAGGACATTGGAGATCCTGCGATCTGCTGATATCATCGCAGCCGAAGATACCCGGAATACACTTAAGCTATTAAACCATTTTGATATCAAATGCCCTACTACCAGCTATCATGAGCATAATAAATATGAAAAAGCGGATGAACTCGTAAGGAAAATGCTGGAAGGGAAAACTGTAGCCTGTGTTACAGATGCCGGCACACCGGGGATATCGGATCCCGGAGAAGTCCTGGTAGATCGCTGTATACGTGCGGGTATAGAAGTGACCTCCCTGCCGGGGGCGACGGCGTTTGTTACGGCTCTGACTGCTTCAGGCCTGCCAAGTGACAGGTTTGTATTCGAAGGCTTCCTTCCCAGAGATAAGAAGGAAAGAGCCGATGTATTGGAAGATATAGCCGAGGAGAGACGGACGGTTATTCTTTATGAAGCACCACACCATTTGAGAGACACATTGAAGCTCCTTTCGGCAACAGTCGGTGATGATCGTCGCATCGCCATATGCAGGGAGCTGACAAAGATCCATGAGGAGATACTCAGGATGACTGTAGGGGAGGCGGTATCTTACTATACGGACAGGGATCCGCGGGGGGAGTATGTTCTTGTGGTGGAAGGATGTTCCGGAGAAGAAGCAGAAAGGAAGGAAAAGGAGCTGTTTTCCGGGTTGTCTGTAGAGGAGCATATGGAGCGTTATATTTCAGCCGGGATGGACCGCAAAGACGCTATGAAAGCCGTTGCCGCAGACCGGGGAGTACCCAAAAGGGAGATTTACAGGGATTTGTTAAGAAATAATTAACGGAATACTTGACAATCAAGGCTTATATAGGTATAAAAGAGTGTGTGGTCGCTATCAGGTACCACAAGAAATGATTGTTTACACAATATAGAGGAGGAGTTCATCAAATGAACAAGACAGAATTAGTAGCTGAGATAGCTAAGAAGGCAAATATCTCAAAGAAGGATGCAGAGAGCGCTCTTAAGGCTTTCACAGATACAGTTGGCGCACAGCTTAAAAAGGGTGATAAGATCCAGCTTGTTGGATTTGGCACATTCGAGGTTGCCAAGAGGGCAGCACGTGAGGGCAGAAATCCCCAGACAGGCGCTACAATGAAGATCGCTGCTTCTAAGGCACCTAAGTTCAAGGCTGGTAAGGCTCTTAAGGATCTTGTTAACAAGAAGTAATTCTTATTGATCTGAGAACTATCGGGCGTCTGCCAAAGCGGCAGACGCTCTTTTATTATCATTAGTTCTTAACGGGAGAAAAGACTATGAGACTGGATAAGTATTTAAAAGTATCACGTCTTATCAAAAGACGCACAGTAGCAAATGAAGCATGCGATGCCGGTAGAGTGACTGTGAACGGGCGAGTGGCAAAGGCCGGAGCGGATGTTAAGGCCGGAGATGAAATAAGTATTGCCTTCGGCGATAAAACCATGAAAGTCCGGGTGATCTCCGTGGCGGATACCGTAAAGAAGGAAGAAGCCAAGGAAATGTACGAAATTGTACTTTGACAAATACAAGATCAGGTGCTACCATGTTTACATAATTACGCTCTAAAGTGGGGGAGTATTTCGGCGATCATGGCCGCAAGTAGAAAACGCAGATATAACAAAAAAGCAGCTATGTATAAAAGGGTCCGGCACAACAGACCCGCTGTTTTTGCAATATCAATTATCGTAGGGCTGTTACTGGTGGTCATCAGTGTTGACAGCAAATCCCTGATGGAAAAGGAAAAATCTCTGTCTCAGAGACAGGAGGAACTGACGGCACAGCTTGAGTTCGAAGAGAACCGTACGGAAGAGCTGGAGGAATTCGAAAAGTATACCAAAACCAAGAAATATGCCGAGGAAATGGCAAAAAAGAAACTGGGTCTGGTACATGACAACGAGATAATCTTCAAATCAGGCAATGAAAAATGAGATTTCAACCCGGGTAAGGGAATACATACGAGCACATCGTATGATATGCAAAGAAGAGCGTATCTGCGTAGCTGTTTCGGGAGGTGCAGACAGTATGTGCCTTCTTTTTTTGATGCATGAACTTTCAGAAGACCTCGGTATTCAGCTGTCAGCTATTCATATTGAGCACGGCATCCGGGGAGAAGAGTCCCTTGAGGATATGCACTATGTGGAGGAAGAATGCAGTAAGCTGGGTGTACCTCTGATCGTAAAAACGGTAGATGCCGTAGCCACCTCTGAGGCCACGGGAACTACTATAGAGGAAGCTGCAAGGAATGAACGATACAGAGTCTTTGATACACTTGATGTTGACAGGATCGCTCTTGCCCACCACATGAATGATCAGGCAGAAACCGTGCTGTTTAATCTGACACGTGGTACGGGAGTGAAAGGGATAGGAGGGATAAAGCCCGTAAGAGGCAGATATATAAGACCGGTCCTTTGTCTTACAAGAGCTGAGACAGAAGAGTATTGCAGAGAGAGAGCCATAGCATACCGTACAGACAGTACGAATCTGGATACCGGACTATCCAGAAACCGGATAAGACACAGAGTGATCAATGAGCTCGAAGAGATAAATGACAGGGCCGTGCAACATATCTGTGAAGCGGCCGGGGATATGCAGGATGTGGAAGAATTTCTGCAAAAGGAGACAGAAAAGGCATTAACGGAATGTGTAGAATACCACAAAGACCATGCTGAGATGGATATCAGCATCCTGTCAGCTTATCATCCTGTCATAGCAACGCGACTTGTCGGTGAAGTATTGACGAGGATGGCGGGAAGATCCAAGGATATAAACAGAAAACACATAGAAGCGGTATTGTCTTTGGGAAAAGGACAGTCCGGGAGACAGATCGGTCTGATCTACGGACTGAGGGCCGGACGTGAATTCGGAAAGATAATTATACGTACACCGGGCAGATATGAACTGACAGACTCCAAAGAAGATCATCATATACCTGATATCAGGTTTTCCGTGATCGGGCGGGATGCAGTATCTGCAGAAGATATCACGGAAGATAACAACTACACGAAATACATAGATTATGCTACAATCATAGATGCTGTCACAGTGGATGAACATGAGGCAGCATCCGGAGAAAAGGGATTGAACGAGATCCTTGCCGTCCGAAAAAGACAGCCCGGAGACTACATATCCATAAAGAACGGCAGAAAAAAGCTGAAAGATCTGCTTATCGAAGAAAAGATCCCTCCGGACAGGAGAGACAGTATGTATTTCGTTGCGAGCGGACCGGAGATCATATGGATACCCGATACGGGTCGTATAGGGGAAAGATATAAGGTAACCGACAGAACAGAAAAAGTGATATGCATGGAGATGAAAAATGGCTGACAAGATCACAACAATGTATTCTGAAGAAGAGGTCAACAAGCGGATCAAGGAACTGGGCGAGCAGATAAGCAAGGACTTTGCCGGAAAAAAGCTCACAATGATATGTATCCTCAAAGGCGCGGCAGCCTTTGCCTGCGAGCTTGCCAAGAGGATTGATATCCCTGTTGAAATGGAATATATGAGATGCTCAAGCTACGGAAATGAAACTGAGAGCTCAGGAGTAGTAAAGATAGCCCTTGATCTCGATGAGCCCATCAGGGAAAAGAATATCCTGGTAGTTGAAGATATCATTGATACGGGCAGGACTATGAGTTATCTGCTTGAGATCTTAAGACAAAGAGGACCGGCCGAGCTTAAGCTCTGTTCTCTGCTTGATAAACCGGACAGAAGAGTGGCTGATGTTGATATTGATTATACCGGCTTCGTTATACCGGATAAGTTTGTAATAGGGTATGGGTTGGATTATGCCCAGAAATACAGAAATCTGCCCTATATCGGTGTAGTAGAGCCGGGGGAGTGACAGATTGAGAAGTTCAAACAGAAACATAGGCGTATATTTCATCATAGTGGCAGCAGTGCTGCTGCTCATATCTTTCATGTCCGAGACCATATCGGCAGATGATAATTACGATCATAAAACCTTTATCGAAGATATTAAAAACGGAAATGTGGAAGAGGTAGTCCTTACCCCGAATTCGGAGACTCCAACAGGTGAGGTGTCGGTCATCCTCAAAAACGGTCAGATGCACACACTCTATGTGGCGGATATTACGCAGACAGAGAACGAGATGAAAGAGCTGTATCCCGGATACCGTGAAGAAGAGGTTGCCAGAGAGAGCTTCCTTGTGATGTACGGCATACCGGTCATTATAGCGGTGGCTGCATTTATGATCATATTCGCGATGACAAATGCTCAGGCCGGCGGGGGAGCAGGCGGCGGAAGGATGATGAACTTCGGCAAGAGCAGGGCAAAGATGGTCGCGCCCGGACAGACGACGATCACATTCAAGGACGTTGCCGGACTTGTCGAGGAAAAAGAGGATCTTGAGGAAATAGTGGATTTCCTTAAGTGCCCTTCAAAATATACTGCCGTAGGAGCGAGAATACCCAAAGGTGTGATACTGGTGGGCCCTCCCGGCACGGGCAAGACTCTTCTGGCCAAGGCGGTAGCGGGAGAAGCGGGAGTTCCCTTTTTCTCGATTTCCGGATCGGACTTCGTAGAGATGTTCGTCGGTGTGGGAGCATCCAGAGTCAGGGACCTTTTCACGGAGGCAAAGAAAAACTCGCCTTGTATAGTTTTCATAGATGAGATAGATGCAGTGGCCCGAAGAAGGGGAACCGGTCTCGGTGGAGGCCATGATGAGAGAGAGCAGACGCTCAATCAGCTGCTCGTTGAGATGGATGGTTTCGGCGTAAACGAGGGTATCATAGTCATGGCGGCAACGAACCGTGTTGACATACTGGATCCCGCCATAATGAGACCCGGCCGCTTTGACAGAAAGATAGGTGTAGGATCTCCCGATGTCAGAGGCAGAGAGGATATCCTTAAGGTACATGCAAAGAATAAACCGCTCGGTGATGATGTGGATCTGACGCAGATAGCTCAGACAACAGCCGGCTTTACCGGAGCAGATCTTGAAAACCTGCTGAATGAGGCAGCCATAAGGACCGCAAAGAATAATAAAGCATATATCACACAGGAAGATATAAAAGCCGCATTTGTCAAAGTCGGCATAGGAAGTGAAAAACGCAGTAAGCTGATCTCTGATGAGGAGAAGAGGATAACCGCATATCATGAAGCAGGACATGCCATTCTCTTTCATCTTCTGCCCGGTGTAGGCCCGGTATACAGCATCTCCATAATACCGACCGGAATGGGGGCAGCCGGATATACAATGCCCTTACCGGAAAAAGATGAAATGTTCAGGACAAAACAGAGGATGCTGAATGAGATCACAGTTGATCTGGGAGGTCGTGTAGCCGAGGAGATGATCTTCGGAGGAGATGATGTGACCACAGGAGCTTCACAGGATTTCAAACAGGCAACCAAGCTTGCCCGCAGGATGGTCACCACCTATGGTATGAGCGACAAGATAGGTGTAGTCAGTTTTAATGAAGATGACGATGAAGTCTTCATCGGACGTGATCTCGCGCATGGACGCAGCATGTCGGAGGAGACCCTTAGGGAAATAGATATAGAAGTCAAGAAGATCATAGAAGAATGCCATGAAAAGGCACGTATTATCATAAAGGATCACAAAGATATCCTCGACAGGACAGCCGAGCTTCTGTTAGAGAAAGAAAAGATTGATATGACAGAGTTTAACGCGCTGTGGAATGAAGCAGAAGGATCAGGCGAGACGGAAGGTGAATGAGGAACCCGCAAGGGATACCATATCACCATCCGAGATTTCAGCGGTCTCGTTAGCATCCAGCATTCTTCCGTTCACGCCGGTGCCGTTCAGTGAATTGAGATCGGAAATAAAGTATTTTCCGTCCTTTTCCTTTATCATGGCATGTATCCGGCTGATCCCCTCGTCGCTTATCACTTCATCTACCCGATCCTTCATTTTACCCACGACAAACGGAAAATGAGCAAGCAGGATACTGCCGCCCCCGTCCTTGAGGAGAACGGGACATCCCCGGCCCTGCCTGTGCGGCTTAGGTCCTTTGAGCAGGACAGTACGATCGTCATCAGGAACAGGATACATTTGATCGGAGGGACACTCTCGTTCAGTACAGAAGTCAGTATCCGTAACCGGATATGAAGATTCCTGTGTGTGCTCTGCAGCAGAGGATGTATCACAGGACATGTCGTC
The DNA here is from genome assembly GCA_016280355.1 of Lachnospiraceae bacterium. Lineage (GTDB taxonomy): Bacteria > Bacillota > Clostridia > Lachnospirales > Lachnospiraceae > NK4A144. The sequence continues at coordinate 7,417 of JAEEGO010000187.1, forward strand.
CGTTATTCTCTTTTTGTTATATATATGCATTACAGAAATAAGAACCAAAGCAAAGACAACTGCTATCCCGACTCCGAGGATCATGTACTCACTATCGCTGAGATAGAACGGGAATATAGAGGGATACAAAACAAGCAGAACATAACCTATAGCAGCAATACCGGCAATTCCAAGGCATATATATACCTTTTTTGCTTCGGATGATTGTTTTTCAAAAACAGCAGACATATCTGCTTCGATATCGCCCGAAACATCAGGGACATCGGTGAGATCTATATACGGATCCGACGACGGAGGATCTGTTTCCCCGACAGGTATATCACGTGAAAGTGTGATGTGCGGCAGATAATATCCGTTTTCCACGGTTTCCAAATAGTTATAGGCATATTCAGCTGCTTCCCGATCCGAGCAGTCCGTGTGTTCAGTAAGAAAGACAGCGAGTTTTTCGATCGAACAGCTGCTGTCCGGTTTCATGCCCGGAACATATATAAACTCCGGATCCAATGTATCCGGTGAAAGCCAGATGGCATCGGGATCGAAAACGACTTCCTCCGGAAGGAGCATGTATCTTTCTGTTTCCGAGAAAAATACAGAAAGAGCCTGAAGAAAGTGCTGTATTTCCCGGCAGTTCATGTTCTTTCCTGCAAATACAGCAGACATACTCACTTTTCCCTGGATATCATAATAGTAAAGGGTGCTTCCGTCTATGATCTGAGGCTGCATTTTTGCCACATATTGGATTTTGTTACGTGTCAGCATCTTTTCGCGAAAGTCGGAATCACCGGCTCCCTCTTTATTTGCCACAAGGTATGTTTTGGTTCCGTTTCGTTTGTAAGAAATGTTCATTGCGATCCTCCTCTTTTTCTTATTATTCCACCGGCTGCCCGGCATTGTCTTATAAACTCTATGGCATCCTTTTCCGAAGCCTCTGCTCCACCGCTGACCTCTATATGGTCCGTGCCGTGAATAGGGAAGAAAAGGATTGACTGGGGTATTCTCATGTTACCCGTGTATTGTATGTGTACTTTCTTTCTGGATACAGTAACTGTTATTTCCGGATATTCCGTTGCCAAAAGCAGGCCTTCTATACTGTATCCGGCAGCTCGCTCTGCTTCTGCTTTCATATCTTCTTCTCCGGTACGGATCAGACTGGCCTTCAGGGCAGCCTGATATGCACAGGCGGACATCACGGCCCTGTCGTGCAGGAAAAAAGACATGTATATGATGAAGACTATTACTGTCATTATCAGGGGAAGGATAAGAGCAGCTTCTATTGTATAAGACCCCTTTAACCTGTATTTCATGCGAATACCGTGGCTTCGTGCAGGATCAGTCCTGCAAGAAGAAAAGGAACGAAAGGGACTTCCCTGTTTTTGGAGCATCTTTGTATCAAAAGAAGAGCTACGGAGAACATGGCTGACAGGAGCATCGCATAGAGACAGGTAAAGCCGGCTTCCCTGCCTCCCAGATGTATACCTGCTATAAGGATGGCCAAACCGTCTCCGAGTCCGAATTTTCCCTCAGATATCAAAGAGATGGAAACAAAGGCGGCTCCCAGTATGATACCCAGGACCTCATCAAGAAGAGTCATAGAATGTGATAAAAAGAATATCATGATCCCGGCAGATCCCGAAAGGGCCAACAGGTATACCGGGATCCGACGGCTCTTCAGGTCACATATGGAAGCCGCGGATAAAAAGAACAGTAGAGAAAACAAAGCTATCATGATCAACCTCCAAAGTAATATGATAAAAATAAGATTTACAGAACGGGAATAGTTATCTGCTGATACCACACTCTTTGCATGGCGGCAGAGAAACCTGTGATAAAGGAACTTCGTGTATCGAGCGTTTCAGACCGGAACAGGAAAGGGCAGAGTGATATCTGTTCCCGTCATCCGTGATATATACTTTATCCGGATGGGACCCGTGTTTCATGCAGTATTCACAGGGATAGTACTTTGAGCCATCATTTGCCCGCTCTTTTGAGACCTTTTCATAATCAACAGAGCGGATATTCAGATTCAGATGGGAACAGGCTAGGGATCGGTGGTAGACGGAACCGTGATCTGTAACATAGACCATTTCTTCCGGCGCTGAAATATCATAATTTTTATGATGCAGATTATCATACCCGGTGAAGGCCCTGACCCTTACACGATCCACCGTATATGGATCATATGCATTCAAAAGATCAAAGGGGACATCTATATGATATCTTTTTACCAGATCTATGATATCTTCATCACCGGTAA
>JAEEGO010000188.1 GCA_016280355.1 Lachnospiraceae bacterium
ACAAGTGCCTTTGCATCGTCAAGATCCAGCTCGTTCTGGGTAGCGCAGGGCAGAGCCACGTCACACTTGATGTTCCATACGCCGTGCTCTCCTGCCTTCTTCTCGTGATACTCTGCAGACTTGCGTGCTGCAGCGTACTCGGTAAGCCTTGCCCTCTTCACTTCTTTTACTTCCTGGAGCAGAGCCACATCTATGCCCTCGGGATCATAGATCCAGCCTGTTGAATCAGAACAGGATACAACCTTTGCTCCGAGCTGCTGTGCCTTCTGTATAGCGTATATAGCCACGTTACCTGCACCGGATACGACTACTGTCTTACCCTTGAGGTCTGTACCGTGATCCTTGAGGAGCTCCTCTGTGATGTATACGAGACCGTAGCCTGTTGCCTCTGTACGTGCAAGAGATCCGCCGTATGTAAGGCCCTTACCTGTGAGCACGCCCTCATATCTGTCCCTGATCCTCTTGTACTGACCGAAGAGGAATCCGATCTCTCTGCCGCCTACACCGATATCACCGGCAGGTACGTCCGTATCAGCGCCGATGTGCCTGTAGAGCTCAGTCATGAAGCTCTGGCAGAATCTCATGATCTCATTGTCTGACTTGCCCTTGGGATCGAAATCACATCCTCCCTTACCTCCGCCGATCGGAAGTCCTGTAAGGCTGTTCTTGAAGATCTGCTCGAATCCGAGGAACTTTATGATGCCGAGGTTAACTGAAGGATGGAAACGAAGTCCTCCCTTGTAGGGACCTATAGCTGAGTTGAACTGGATCCTGAAACCGTTGTTTACCTGTACCTGACCCTTGTCATCTACCCAGGGTACTCTGAAGAGTATCTGTCTCTCGGGAGTCACGAGCCTCTCAAGCAGAGCCTCCTTGCGGTACTTCTCCTCGTCCTTTTCGATGACTACTCTCAAGGACTCCAGCACTTCCTTTACAGCCTGATGAAACTCGGGCTGAGCCGGGTTCTTTTCAACCACATAGTTGTAAACCTCATCTACGTATGACATTGCTTTCCCTCCTAAAGAAAAATGATTTGAAATAAATAAAGCGCCAAGGAAAGGAGGTATAGCCTCCTTTCTTTGACGCCTTTGTCACGAAAGATAATACATCAAGCCTGCACAGAATGCAAGACCGATTTTAATTCTTTGATGCGAACTCGCCTTTTATGTATCCGGTCTGACCCTTGTAGTCGATCTGATACCAGCCGTCAGCCTCGCCCTTGAGCGGGAATGTCTCTCCCGATCCGACCTTGCCGATGATGTTGTCGTTGCTGCTGGTATCGGCCGATGACCTGACACGCACGCCGCTGTCATTTACGGTAATGGAGCCCGAAGCTGCAGCAGGTGCTGCCTCTCCTGTTTCGCCGCCTTCAGCGGGAGCCTCTCCGCCTGCATCGGTCGGCGTATCTACCACCTCCACATATTCGGAGCTTACATACGCCTCTGTATCCTTATAACGGATCTTGGTCCATTCGCCCTCATCACCTATCTTCGTGTATGTATCACCCTTGCTGGCCTTTGCAATGATATTCGCATCACTGCTCTTGTCTGCCGAAGACCTGATACGTACATTATCTGTCAGCCTGACTGTCACTTCCTCTACGGCATTGTCCGATACCGCAGGCTCATCCGCAGTGTAGCCGTCGCTGATACGTGCAGCCACAGCCTCATCTAGTCTTGCGGGAAGTGCATCCATGAATGCCTTGAGAGTCTTGTCGGACTCTATCGCATTGTTGTACTCGGTATCTACCTCGGTAAGCAGAGCCACCACGTCATCCTGTGCAGCCACACCCTTGATGTAGTTGGCCACATTCTCTGCAAGGTCTCCGCTGTACACATACAGGTTGCCGGTAGCATCATCCGTACATACATAAAGCGATGACAGTCCCGGTGCCTTTGTATCTATGTTCACATACTTTATATTGTAGCGAGCAAATACTATGTAGGAATTCGGTATGGGACCCGGCTTTGTATAACACTTCAGGTCATCGTAGCTCTCCGTATAGTTTGCCTTTTCCTGTATCCTGATCTTTGCCGCATCATCCAGCGAGCTGCAGATGTTTGACAGGGTAGCCACATCTCCTGTAGCCATAGCCGTGAAGTAGGTGCTGACCAGAGCGTTAACCTCGGGATATGCATCTACCTTGAGCTCCTCGTTGGGCAGAGGTATCTCCGCCGTCTCATCATATACCTGTGTTGCAGTCGCCTCGGTTGCATTCTCCGATGCACTGGACTTGCCGTCCTTATGCTTTGCCGAGAATATCGCAAGCACTACCACGAGTATGATGAAAAGTGCTCCCACTATGACATACTGATAATGTGACAACAGTACGTCTCTTATATCAAAACCACGTCTTCTGCTCATATGTTTATTCCTCCATAAATCACATGCGTTCAAAGGGATTCGAACCCTCGACACCAGGCGTCGGAGGCCTGTGCTCTATCCAGCTGAGCTATGAACGCAAATAAAATGCCCTCCCCGCCGGGATTCGTCTCTAATGGGGAGAGATCCCTCTCCCCACATACAGAGCCTATATTAACATAACTGCTTACGCACTTGCAACTTTTTTTGATCCGATACACATTCCGCCGTATTTCTTCCTGCCCTCCGGCGCAGCGGATATCTCCATCATATCCTTTTCAAGATCATATCTGTAAAGTGAATACGAAAGGATCTCCTCCTTCTCGACCTGCGTATCGTTGACTTCACCGATAAGCGGCATGAGAGCTTGGGGATCAAAGGTCCCGTCATCGGGTATCAGTATGAGCTCATGCACCGATGAGGGTATGATGAAAAGGTCGCTCCCGAGTGTTGAAGCGAAGCTTTTAAGTACACCGCCATACAGCATCGTCCCTGCCCCGTTGAGCCTTATATTGTTGGTCATCACATACATCTTAAGTGCATCCTCCGGTACATCCGCCTCATATCCCGTACCCTCGAGCATCTCATTCATCGTGGATATCTTATAAGGCAGCAGATCCCGTGTATTTCGAGCGGCCCTCTCTTTGATCTCCTCCTCCGATACTCCCCATCCTGCCAGATGCTCATTTCTTATGAGCACGGATGAGAAAGCTCCCTTGTGATCACCCATGTACACACCGTATACCACAGACAGGTCCATAACATTCTCATGCGGCACCTGCTGCAGCAGCCTGAAGTTGTCCATTGCGTTTATCAGCTTGAAGAATATCCTGTCCTTCACCCACTCATAGTCCTCGAATCTCATCACATCCAGCTCCGGACAGAGTCTGTTCTCGGAGTAGATCCTCAGTATATCGTTCACTATCTCGTCTATATCCCTGCCATCACAGTAATCCGTGTAGAACTCGTCCATGTATATCGTAGGTGAGATATTACAGCCGTTCTCTCTTATTGATATCCCCTTATGCGTCACCGAATTATTCTTCAGCGCCTCATATACCGTCACCGAAAACTCCGGTCCGCAGATATCATCCAGTTTGTCTCTTACAAGCTCAGTAAATTCATTAAATCTCATTTGGGTTTTCCTCCTTGGAATTGAAAAATAGAAATGAGTACGCAAAATAAACGTACTGTTACAGAACGGCATTTCCGGTGAAAGATTTGATATTGGGGATTACTTAAGAAAAAATATCCGGGGCCGAAGAACGCGGCCCCGGTAAAAGGCCATCAGATCAGACTCTGGAGAGATACTCTCCTGTACGTGTGTCAATCTTGAGCTTGTCTCCTGTATTGACGAAAAGCGGAACAGATACCTGTGCTCCTGTCTCCACGGTAGCAGGCTTTGAAGCACCTGTAGCCGTGTCACCCTTGAAGCCGGGCTCGGTCTCCGTCACCTCGAGCTCTACGAAGAGAGGGGGCTCTACGGAAAATACCTTTCCGTTGTATGAACAGATCTTGCAGTTCTCATTCTCCTTGACGAACTTCATGGCATCTCCGACTACATCCTTGCCGATACCGATCTGCTCGTATGACTCGGGATCCATGAAATTATATACATCTCCGTCACTGTAGAGATACTGCATATCCTTCCTGTCGATGTGAGCCGTGGGGAATTTCTCCGTAGGGCGGAAAGTCTTCTCGACCACACCCGAATTGATCACGTCCTTGAGCTTCGTCCTGACGAAAGCAGCACCCTTACCGGGCTTGACATGCTGGAACTCCACGATCTGATATACGGTTCCATCTATTTCCAGTGTTACTCCATTCTTAAAATCACCGGCCGATATCATCTGATATATTCCTCCTTATTCTTAGACAACAAATGCCTGCATATTATAAACTATTGACGGAACGAGCGCAACTCCTATTTGTGTTCCCTGATAAAGTCCATCGCTTCGAGATATCCGTCAAGACCATGACCAACTATCTGATGGTCGCACGCAGGTGCCGTGACCGATACCCTTCTAAACTCATCCCTCGTATTGATATCCGATATGTGTACCTCTACCATCGGTATGGTGTCATAAGAGCCCAAAGCATCATACAGCGCGTATGAGTAATGAGTGAGAGCCCCCGGATTGATCACTATACCGTCTGTGCCGTCGCTGTAGGCTGCCTGTATCCTGTCGATCAGATCACCCTCATGATTGCTCTGATAGCACTCTGCCTCTATGCCGTCACGCTCCGCCTTATCCTGTATCATCTTCACCAGATGATCATAGCTTTGCTCTCCGTATACTTTCTTATCCCTTATTCCCAGAAAATTGAGATTGGGGCCGTTGATCACAAGTATCTTCATCTCAGTCCCTCATATGCTCTGATCACCTTCAGGCAGTCCTCATCGATATCTTCTCCTTTAAGCTCCACGATCGTATCGGCTGCCTCTATGTATCTTGCCTCTCTTTCCTCAAGCAGGCTTTCCACCCTCTTTTTGAGCTCATATCCGGCAAGCATCGGACGGTCTCCCCTCTCTCCTTCAAGTCTTTTAAGCAGTATCTCCGGAGCTGCTTTGAGATATATTACCTGTCCGAGCCTTTTTAAGACGGGCAGGTTCGCATCCCTCATGGGTGTACCTCCGCCCAGTGATATCACAGCATCGACATCCGAAAGCTCGAGTCCGTACAGTTGCGAAGTCTCCATCTGTCTGAAAGCTTCCTCGCCGCAGTCCCTGAAGATATCCGCAATGCTGCTCCTTTGCTTCCTCTCTATTTCCGCATCGGTATCGATAAACGGCATCTCCAGCCTGTCGGCTATCCTCCTGCCTATAGCGGATTTACCGCATCCCATGAAGCCTTCAAGAATCAAGTTCATGATAAAGAGCCTCCACTATATCCTCCGGCACTTCCCTGTCCGTGAAGAATTCATATGATGACACAGCCTGATACATGAGCATCCTGAGGCCGTTATACGCCTTACCTCCGTGCTCTGTCACCTTTTTCATGAACACTGTTTCCTTGGGCTTGTAGATCAGATCCACTGCCTCGTCTATGAGCTCATAGAAGCCTTCATCTTCTATCACACACTCGTTATCCTGAGGAGCAAGTCCCACGGATGTACACTGTACAGCCATATACTTTCCTTCAGGTATATCCTTCCATGCATCAAATCCAAGCACGGTCACGTTCGAAAGCTTCCCGAAGTTCTCACTTGCCCTTATCACGTTCCTGTTCAGCACATATATATGCTTTGCACCAAGTTTTTGAAGGGAGTACATCACGGCTTTTGCGGCTCCGCCTGCGCCAAGCATTATCACATCCTTGCCGTTCACCTGTATATCCAGGCTGTCCAGCTGTCTCATAAAGCCGGAAAAGTCTGTATTGTATCCTTTAAATCCTCCTCTGGTGCGTACCAGAGTGTTTACTGCCCCTATCGTAAGGGCCGCATCGTCGAGCTCCGTCACGTACTGCATCACCTGTATCTTGTGAGGGACCGTCACGTTAAGCCCGTCTATATCCAGCGCATATGCGCCCTCTACCGCCTTTTCAAGTCTCCTGTCTTTTACGTGGAACGGCACATACACTATATTGTCACCGAGCCTTTCCGCAAGGAAATTATGTATGGCAGGGCTTCCCGTATGCTCTATAGGGTCCCCTATTATGCCTATCACTCTCGTTTTTCCGTCTATGCTGTTCATAGCAGTTCTCTCTCCCCTCTTTTTCCGTATAAGAGTATATATATACCTTTGATCAGAGTCTCAGGTATCCTTTTCAGATGGATCTGTATCTCCTCATGCGAAGCTATCCTGTGTACCATCACGCTGCGTATTCCCGTATTGCTCGCTCCCCAGATATCCGTGAAGAGCTGGTCACCTACAGCAAAGGTATCCTTCATCCCGGTCCCCATGATCTCCATGGCCTTCCTGTATCCGCCGGATCCGGGCTTGCCGGCCTTGTACACATAGTCACAGCCGACCGCATCCGCAAACTTCTTCACCCTCGGCTCTCTGTTGTTGGATACCACAGATACTCTGTACCCCGTATCCTGCAGCTTCCTCACAAGAAGACACGCCTTTTCGGTGGCCGGTTCATTGTGCTCCACCAGTGTATTGTCTATGTCAAATATTATACCCCTGTACCCCCTGTCGTACAGATATCCGTAATCAATATCATATGCACTTGGGGACATGGCATCCGGAAATAACCTCATACTCTGCGCCCTGATATACGAATGCCCCGCCGTTCAGGCAGGGCACCGTTTGTTTTTTAGTTGTTATTCAGTACTTTCTTGAGCTCATCCATGAATGTGTTCACATCCTTGAACTCTCTGTAGACCGAAGCGAAACGCACATACGCGACGGGATCAAGATCCTTGAGCTTGTTCATGATCAGCTCTCCTATAACCGAGCTCATGATCTCACGCTCCTCAAGCTCGTATATCTCCTTCTCCACATCATCTACCACCTCGTTGATAGCTTCAGCCGATATCGGCCTCTTGTGGCAGGCACGCAGGATACCTCTCTCGATCTTCTCCCTGTCGTACGTTTCTCTGTTGTTGTCTTTCTTGATCACTATGAGGGGGATCGTCTCCACCTTCTCATAGGTTGTGAATCTCTTTCCGCACTCATCGCAGACTCTTCTGCGTCTGATGGAATTGTTCTCTTCAGCCGGCCTTGAATCTATGACTCTGATATTTTCATGGCCACAAAAAGGACATCTCATAAAATCATTTCCTTTCTACGTTTTTTCGCACAAAATATCAGTGTCTTTTTAAGAAATCCGGTATATTGATGCTCTTGGGTTCCACCCTTGCCATACTGATAGGCTCTGTGGGTGCAGGTATATTTACCCTCGGTGTGGGTGCAGGTGCACTTCCCGGTGCGGGAGCTGCCGGCATTGAGCCAAGTCCCGGCTGAGGTCCGAGATTTGCAGTACCGCCTGTACCGAGTACCTGTACATTGTCTGTCTGAGGTGCCACGGGCCTGATACCACCCAGTCCGAATCCGGGGTTCACTCCTGCTCCTGCGAAGAGGTTGGGAGCCTTGGGCTTCTCCTGTACAGGTGCAGCTGCTTCCTGCAGTCCTGTAGCTATGACAGTAACGCAGATGGTATCGTCTCCTGCGTCTCCCGAATTGTCAGTACCGAAAATGACCTCTGCCTCGTCATCTATCAGATTGTTCAGATAATCAGAGATCGAATATACATCCTCATTCGTCACGGTACCCGTGATGTTGTAGATCAGGTTCTTCGCACCGTCTATCTTGGTATCAAGCAGCGGATTCTCCACGGCCTTCTTCACTGCATCGAGTGCACGGCTCTCGCCCTTGCCGCTTCCCATACCGATATGAGCGATACCCTTGTCGTGCATGGTGGTACGTACATCGGCGAAGTCCACGTTCATCAGTGCCTCACCCGTGATCAGGTCGGTGATGCCCTGTACGGACTGCTGCAGTACCTCATCAGCTTTCTTGAAGGACTCTTCGAAAGGAAGCTTGGGATCCAGTGCCCTGAGCTTGTCGTTAGGTATTACCGTATATGTGTCCACATTCGCAGAAAGCCTCTCTATGCCGGCTTCCGCCTTCTTCATCCTTCCTCTGGACTCAAAGGAGAAGGGCTTCGTGACGATAGCCGTTGTAAGGATACCCATGTCCTTTGCGGCCTTTGCTATGACAGGTGCAGCTCCGGTGCCGGTGCCGCCTCCCATACCGCAGGTTATGAACACCATATCATATCCTTCTATCCTGCTCTTTATCTCATCAATGGTCTCCTCGGCAGCTTTCTCTCCTCTTTCCGGATCGGCTCCTGCTCCGAGACCCTTTGTCAGCTTCTGGCCTATCTGTACATAATTCGGTGCTTTGCAACTCCGCAGATCCT
>JAEEGO010000189.1 GCA_016280355.1 Lachnospiraceae bacterium
AACGAATACAGGGGGAATCGCAGCGTTCAGCTTAAGATAGAGCACTATTGCTGAACGGAATGTGTGAAATAGCGAAATGAAAAAGAAAAAAATAATAGCTTTTGCCATCCTTATAGCTGTGATAGCAGTCATAGCGGCAATAGCGGCGTACGTCTGCCTGCCTGTGCTGAAAAAGGCCGATGATCCCGAAGAACTTAGGATCTATATCGAGGGAATGGGTATATGGGGCGTGGCTTTCTTTATCATGGTGACTGTCATCCAGGTCGTAGCTGCTTTCATACCCGGAGGACCGTTGGAGATAGCTGCGGGATACTGCTTCGGCATGATACCCGGAGCCATTATCTGCGATATAGGGATGACTCTCGGAAGCATGGTTGTTTTCCTTCTCGTAAGGCGCTTCGGCATGGCGTTTATTGAGATCTTCTTTTCAAGAGAGAAGATAGAATCACTGAAATTCCTGAAGACAAACGGACAGTCAAGGCTTGTGATCTTCCTGCTTTTTCTTATACCCGGTACACCGAAGGATATACTTGCCTACGGCGTGGGACTTACTGATCTGAGCCTTATCTCCTGGATACTGATCACATCGGTCGGGAGATTCCCGTCCATCCTGCTTTCCACGATGAGCGGAGATGCGCTCGGAGAGCAGCGTAACGGGACCTTCATCGTCGTGATCATAGTCATAGCTGCCCTGGGTGCCACAGGTGCATTGGCATACCGCATATGGTTGAAGAAGAAATCCGGGGATGCTGATGAACAGGTTGAACAGATATCGGAAAGACAGGAAAACTGATGAGGGATGTGGAGATGCGAGATATAATTTAAGCATATAAATAAAGTAAGGCAATGCATGATTTTTAAGGAGGAGAGATGAAAAAACTGAGGGATTATATCAACAGACTGGTGGATCATTACAGGGCAAACAGGGGGACATTCATTTTCTATATCATTCTCCGTGTGATGGTGATACTGACGATGATCAGATGCATCATAACGCGTAATTTTGAGAGCGTTGCGATATGTCTTCTGGTGTTTATCTTATTCCTTTTGCCGGCGTTTCTTGAGGATGTGATGGATGTCAGTATCCCGCCGCTGTTTCAGGGTATAATATTCGCTTTCATCTTTGCTGCCGAGGTACTCGGAGAGATCGATCACTATTATGTGCGTATCCCCGGATGGGACACGATGCTGCATACGATAAACGGATTTCTTTTTGCTGCAGTCGGTTTTTCACTGGTCTATCTTTTGAACAGAGGAAGTAAGGATTTTAATCTTTCGCCGTTCTATCTGACTCTGGTGGCTTTTTGCTTCTCAATGACGATCGGTGTTGTATGGGAGTTTTTCGAGTGCGGGATGGATCTGTTTTTTAATCTTGATATGCAGAAGGATTTCATCGTTCAGGAGTTTGGATCTGTCACACTTGATCCTGCCAACAACGGTACACCGATCCTTGTCAGCAACATCACCGACACTGTCATAAATACTGCATCGGGAGAAACATTCCATGTAGACGGAGGATATCTTGATATAGGAATCCTTGATACCATGAAGGATCTGTTTGTCAATCTGATAGGAGCGGTAGTCTTTTCAGTGATCGGCTTCATATCTCTCAAGAAAGACAAGTCCAATAAAGTGACCGACAATCTGATGATAAAACCGAATGAGCACTGAGCCTCTTTTTTGAGGAAGTATGATCGTCATTATCGGATCAATATGGTGGATCATCAATTACATCCTCGTAACGATCGGATGCTGGCATATCAGGGCTCTCCCAGTGGAAAGGATCAAGATGTTGTACTGAATCAGATAATAATGTAGTATATTTGGATGGATCCAAAATAAACCATAAGGGGACACTATAGTCGTGAATGACAATAGTAGTAAGAAGAAGCGGAACATTATCATAGGTGCGATCCTCCTTGCTATATGTATCTGTGGGGGGGGTGCTACTATATAACAGATCTATAACAGCGGTAACCATGCGCATCCAGCGCCTCGTCGGAACCGTTAATCTCTATACAGAAGGAAAAGAAAAAACTATAAAGGAAAAGATGAGACTCTCCGGTGGACAGACAGTCACAACGGCAGGCGAAAGTCTCATCATGGTGAGCCTGGATGACACCAAGCTCATGACTATGGAGGAGAGCAGTAAAGCCGAGATAGAGGCCAGAGGCAAGAAACTCCTTTTCAGACTCTTAGAGGGAAACCTCTTCTTTAATGTCACAGAAAAGCTCAAAGATTCAGAAGCATTTGATGTACATACATCTACTATGGTCTGCGGTATACGAGGCACCAGCGCCTATGTGGGCCGTGATTCCACGAGCCATGAGATACTGATGGTGACGGATGGAGTAGTACATGTCACAGCAACAAACCCTGTAACAAAAGAGACCACTGAGGTTGATGTCCCTGCAGGACAGATGATCACTGTCTACCTTGATGAAGAGGCAGAGGGAGATAAGACCATATCCATAGTGATGCAGCCCTTCAAGGAGGAGGATCTTCCTGCCTTGGCTCTGGATACACTGCGCATAAACAAGGCACTCATGGAGAAGGTCACGAAGGCCACAGGGTTCAAGGCAGAGAAACTCATTGCTCTGGCAGAGCTCTCCAGCTCCCCGGGAGTATCCATGTACGGCAGTGCAGCGGATGCGCTGAAGTCC
>JAEEGO010000190.1 GCA_016280355.1 Lachnospiraceae bacterium
ACGGCGAGGGCATAGCGAAGCTCTCCAACATGCTCGGAGGAGGAGCGATAGTACAGCGCTTCGGTGATCTGGAGAGAGGACGCAGGAGCAACTGGAAGAGGATAGAAGAAGGAACCGTGAGGCCGACACTTGCGGCGACACCCGGCGATCTGAGCCTGGTACTGCCGAAGAGGATACTGGACGGCATCATAGAGATGATATATGCACTCGACAAGATAGCACCGGGTACCGCAAACGACGATACCCTGCTCTACGGCGTCGAGGTGAAGTTCTACAACATGGAAGTGGAACTGGACAAGAACCTGGAGACAAAGCACAAGGGGCTGTATGTTATAGGAGACGGCAGCGGAGTGACGCATTCACTGTCACACGCATCGGCCAGCGGCGTATATGTAGCCGATGAAATAGTGTCAAAAGGATAAACGGGAGGGGTTTACATAAAGTATGCGAAGAAGCGGTGTGCTCATGGCAGTATCGTCACTGCCGGGAAAATACGGTATAGGTTGCTTTTCAAAAGAAGCATATAAGTTTGTGGATGACCTTAAGGCTGCAGGACAGAGCCTGTGGCAGATCCTTCCTTTGGGACCCACAAGCTACGGCGATTCACCTTATCAGTCTTTTTCGACTTTTGCCGGTAATCCCTACTTCCTGGATCCGGATACGCTGATCGAAAAGAAATGGATCACAAGGAAGGAGTGCGAGAGCTTTGACTGGGGCAAGACACCCGAGAGCGTTGACTACGCGAAGATATACGAAGCAAGATTCAGTCTCTTAAAAAAAGCATACAAAAGATCGAAGATCGGATCAGATAAAAAGTATCAGGAATATGTAAAGAAAAACGCATACTGGCTGCCGGACTATGCCCTCTTCATGGCACTGAAGGATGCCCACAAAGGAAAGAGCTGGGCAGAGTGGGAGAAGCCGCTCCGCTTCAGGGATAAGGAAGCTTTGGAGAAAGCACGAGAAAAATATGCCGAAGCCATAGGCATGTACCAGTTCATCCAGTATGAGTTTGCTACAGAGTGGAAAGAACTCAAGAAATACGCAAATAAAAACGGGATAGAGATCGTCGGGGACATACCGATCTATGTGGCTTTTGATTCATCTGATGCATGGGCTGATCCTGAGCTTTTTGAGTTTGACGATGACCTGAAGCCCATAGCCGTGGCGGGGTGTCCGCCGGATGCTTTTTCCGCAGACGGACAGCTTTGGGGCAATCCGCTGTACAGATGGGATGTGCACAGTAAGAGCGGATTTGCATGGTGGATAAAGAGACTGAAGCATTGCTTCGAACTCTATGACGTTGTAAGGATAGATCATTTCAGAGGATTTGATGCTTACTACAGGATACCGTATCCTGCAGAGAATGCGAGGCACGGGAAATGGATGAAGGGGCCCGGCTATGCACTCTTTGAAACGATGAAAAAGAAGCTTGGCGACAGGCAGGTGATAGCGGAGGATCTCGGATTTCTGACTCCGTCAGTACTCCGCCTTGTGAAGAGGACAGGCTATCCCGGAATGAAGGTGCTGCAGTTTGCTTTCGATCCGAAGGAGGAGTCGGATTATCTTCCGCAGAACTACACAAAGAATTCGGTAGTATATACGGGAACACACGACAACGATACGACACTGTCCTGGTACTATGACATAGGCGGTGCCGAAAGGCGGTTCGCTACTGCTTATATCAACATGCCTAAGGATGTTAAGGATGCGGATATACCCTGGTACTTCATACGTTCTGCTCTCGCGTCGGTATCTGATACGGCCATCATACCGATGCAGGATGTGCTTTCGCTCCCGCACAAGGCACGTATGAACCATCCGTCCACAATAGGCGGGAACTGGCAGTGGAGGATGAAGGACGGGGCTTTCAGTCCGGCAAAGCAGCGCAGGCTGAAGAAAATGACTGAGCTCTACGGCCGTATTGTAAAAGAGAAATGAGGACATAAAGGGCCGGATATGGTATACTACACGCGGATGGCGTGATTTATCGTGAGATAGAAGATGTCTGATAAAAGAAGACCCGTAGTAGGGATCATGACGGGACAGTTCAGTGAGGACAGTTCCATTCGGTTTCTGAATATGATGCTTGAGGAGCTGCAAGGCTCCGGTATCGATGTGCGGTTTTATTTCGGAGGGGTATCGACTCTGGTGCTGGAGAAGTACGATATGAGCGATATCGGCTTCGGATGTCATCATTTCTCCCTTTATTCATACTGTAACTACGAGGCTCCGGATGTCATGGTGATGATATTCGGAAGCATCAACGTGGGTCAGAAGCAGCATATGGAGATCCATGATTTCATGAAGCGTATGCCGAGAGTGCCGGTGATCCTTCTGAAAGAAGATACGGAGCTTCCGGAGAATCCCGGAAGTATCAGCATCAACATGGATAACTATGACGGGATGAAAAAATGCGTCAGTCATCTGCTCGATGAACACAATGTGAAAATAGCGGGCTATATCTCGGGACCGGCGGATCACTCCGACAGCAGACTGAGGCTCAAGGCATACCGTGATGCACTGGAAGCACACGGCATAGCTTATGATGAGAGCCTGGTGGTGTACGGAGACTATGAAAGCCACGTGGATCCTCTGGTAGAAGAGCTCTTTGCGGCACATCCCGAGATGGATGCGGTGATCTCAGCCAATGATGCAATGGCAACGGCGGTCTACAGGGTAGCTGAAAAATTCGGCAGGACAGTGGGGAAGGATCTGCTTGTCACCGGCTTTGACAATATACCGATATCGGCGCATATGAAGCCATCGCTTACAACGGTCTATCAGGACTATTCTCAGATAGCCAGGGCTACAGCGGATGCGCTCAAGAAATACTGCGCGGGACAGGAAATAAGCACGAGACTTTTGCCTGCCACATTCATAAAAAGATGCTCCTGCGGCTGCAACGAGGAGCGGGGCGAGATACTGACCGAAGAAAAAGAGAGTGACGGAAGGGCACTGCTTATGGATACCTGGCTGCATGCGGGGCAGGTGGAGATGAGATCCATGGTGCTGTCACTCATACTGAGGGAGCTGGAGTCGAGCACCTCTTCCATGAAGGATTTCTTTGACAAGCTGGCGCTTGAGATGATGCACCTGAAGATAAAGAGCTCATTCGTATGTCTTCTCGAAGAGCCTGTGACGATGCAGGACGGAGAGATGATAGAGGCTCCGGAAAGCATAAGGCTTGTCATGAAGCAATGGGGAGAGGAATGTGAGACCTACGATATAGAGGATGCACCGAAGATAGGCTACGGGCAGATGACAGGACTCATCCGTCCCTCCGAAGAAGCAGTCCATATGACGGACTTCATACTGTTCCACGGCAGGGAGCAGTACGGGATATGGAGTGCGGAGATAGATATAAGCGATGCTTTCTTCTACGAAAATCTGTCTCTTGAGATAGGAAGCGCAATATATACTCTCAGGTCATCTCTTGC
>JAEEGO010000191.1 GCA_016280355.1 Lachnospiraceae bacterium
GAAGGCCATCAAAAGAGGCAGGGTAGGATTGAAGGATCCTAAAAGACCGGTGGGAAGCTTCCTGTTTCTGGGACCTACCGGTGTAGGAAAGACCGAGCTGTCAAAGGCTCTGGCAGAGGCACTCTTCGGAACGGAGGATGCACTGATCAGGGTGGATATGTCGGAGTTCATGGAGTCACATTCCGTGTCAAAGATGATAGGATCACCTCCCGGATATGTGGGTTTTGACGACGGAGGACAGCTGTCTGAAAAGGTAAGGAGACATCCTTACTCGGTAGTGCTTTTTGATGAGATAGAAAAGGCTCATCCGGATGTCTTCAATGTACTGCTTCAGGTACTGGATGACGGCAGGATCACCGATTCCAAGGGAAGAAAGGTCAGCTTCTCAAATACCGTGATAATCATGACATCAAATGCCGGAGCGCAGCGTATCGTGGAGCCCAAGAAGCTGGGATTCGGTGCCGAGGATGACCCGGAGCATGACTACAAGAAGATGAAAAACGATGTGATGGACGAGGTGAAGCGGATATTCAAGCCGGAGTTCATCAACCGTATAGACGATATCATCGTATTCAGGCAGCTGAACAACGATAATATGAAGGAAATAGTCGGCCTTCTGACGAAGAAGGTCATGGACAGGGCCATGAGCGAGCTCGGGATAGGGATAAGGGTATCGCCTAAGGCCAAAGACTATATAGTGAAGAAGGGATCTGACGTCAAATACGGAGCGAGACCCTTAAGAAGGATGGTACAGAGCGAGATAGAAGACAAGCTCGCAGAGGAGATCCTCACAGGAAAAGTAAAAAGCGGTGACAACGTGAGTGTCACCATAAAAGATGACAAGATAGTATTCAAATCCGTGGAAAGCCACAAAGGAGGAAAAAATGGCAGCAGAGCTCATCAAAAATGAGGCGGACGGCACACTCACTTTCGGAGACTATACACTCTCCGAGAAGAAAAAGCAGGAGGACTTCAAAGCAGGCGGTGTAGTCTACAAGGTCAAGACCTTTAAGGAGATCACGAGACTTGAAGGCGACGGCGACCTTGTGTACGAATCAGTGCCCGGAACAAATGTATCCGGACTGAAGAAAACGGACACAGGCCTGGTATTTGTAGCTGAGGGAGGCGACGACGCCCAGATCACTGTGGGTGTGGAGCCTGAGACAAGCTATGACGTGAAGGTTGGAGGCGCAAGCATAGGCGTGATATCTTCCAATCTCGGAGGCAAGCTCTCGTTCGGACTGGAGCTGCAGGACCTCGGCAAGGTATCTGTAGAGGTGGTCAAGGCCTGAAATGGCAAAGAGCAAGGCTGAAACAATCTTCTTTTGTAAGAACTGCGGATATGAATCCGCAAAATGGCTGGGGCAGTGCCCGGCCTGCCATGAATGGAACAGTATGACAGAGGCTCCCGGGAGGGATCGCGGTGCGGCTAAGAACGGACGTAACAGTGTGTCCGGCAAGGCTGCAAGGGGATCGGCTCCCGTGAGCCTTGATGCTATAGAGCTGTCTGACGAACAAAGGACAGGGACCGGATCATCAGAACTTGACAGGGTGCTCGGAGGCGGTATAGTAAAGGGCTCTCTGGTACTGGTCGGGGGAGATCCGGGCATAGGCAAATCCACGATACTGCTGCAGACGGCAAGGGCCATATCACTGACGGGCAGGAATATACTGTACGTATCGGGTGAGGAATCCGAGAAACAGATCAAGATGAGAGCCATGAGGCTCGGAGATTTCGGTACGGGATTCAGGCTTTTCTGTGATACGTCTCTTGATGATGCGGTTGACATAATACAAGAAACAAAGCCTGATTTCGTTATCATAGACTCGATCCAGACCATGATGAATGCAGGGATAGAGTCGGCTGCGGGATCGGTCTCGCAGGTGAGGGAGTCCACGGCCATCCTGATGCGGATAGCGAAGGGTATGGGGATCACCATATTTATAGTGGGCCATGTCACAAAGGACGGGTCGGTAGCCGGACCGAAGGTACTCGAGCACATGGTGGATACGGTACTCTACTTTGAAGGAGATCTGCAGGGCAGCTACAGGATACTCAGGGCTGTAAAGAACCGATTCGGGTCGACCAATGAGATAGGTGTATTCGAGATGCGCCAGGACGGACTCAGGGAAGTAGAGAATCCTTCGGAATATATGCTTTCGGGAAGGGCAATAGGTGCCTCAGGCAATGTAGTAACGTGTGTTATAGAAGGTACCAGGCCTCTGCTCATAGAAATACAGGCGCTTGTCACCGATACAAATTTCGGTTTTCCGAAAAGGCAGGCAACGGGACTTGATTATAACAGGGTCAGCCTTTTGATGGCCGTACTCGAGAAGAGGGTAGGTCTTAAGCTGTCGCAGTCGGATGCATACGTAAATATAGCAGGAGGACTCAGGGTGTCTGAGCCTGCCACGGACCTTGCCGTGGTGATAGCTGTAGTGTCTTCCTTCAGGGACAGGCCGGTGCCCGGAGATACGGCTGCATTCGGAGAGGTCGGACTCTCGGGCGAGATCCGCGCGGTATCTCTATGTGAGAGAAGGGTAAATGAGGCCGGAAAGCTCGGCTTCAGCAGGGTCATAGTGCCGAAGGCCAACCACAAGTCGCTGACTGATATAAAGGATATAGAGATAATAGAAGTTGCGTCGCTTGATGATGTGATGAACATTTTGTAGGGGAACGCAGTCATATGACGGACACGGAAAAGAGGGAGCGCTCCGAGAGATTCAGGAGGATGGACCGGAAGCAGAAGCTCCAATATATATGGGATTATTACAAGATACCTATCATAGTTGTGATCGTGCTGATACTGGCAACGACATCCATAGTGCGCGACAGGCTGAATGCAAAGAAGACCGTGCTGTATGTTGCCATGCTTGACTCGAATGCATCGTATGTGATGGAAAGTAACCTGCTGGATGATTTCACGGCTTCGCTTGAGGGCTTTGATGCAGACCGTGAGCAGATGGTAATAAATGCTGACTATGATACGGAAAGCAAGGGTATGACAGGCTTTACTTTCATAGAAAAGACAGTGGCGGACTACAGTGCGGATATAATAGATGCCACGATAGCGCCGAAGGAGGCCATAGAAAAATACGCCGATCATCAGGCGTACGGCGATCTGTCGGGGCTTCTTCCCAAGGATGTATTTGAAAAGCTGCAGGCAGGCGGATATGAAATGATCCGGCATACATATGAGGATCCGGCTACCGGAGAGAGGTATGAGTATGTCGCGGCGGTGAACGTCAGTGACAGCCCGGCGATAAAAGCAGGGTTTACGGATCTTGAAGGCGAGAAAAAGGATTATTTTGACGGTGACTGTTACTATGCCATAAGCCCTAATACCGAGAACATGGACAATTGTGTGGCTTTTCTGGAATATCTGCTTGAGATCTGATCGATAAGGAAGGGGAGGATAAGATGGACGATCTGTATGTGGAATGTTTGGTGGCAAAAAAGCCGATGCCGGCGGAAACGCTCATAAAAGGTGTGGCATGGGGCGCGGCGGCTCTCTGTCTGCTGCTCGGCTTCATCAATATCCTGATGATGATACCCTGCATAATACTTGTAGCGGTGGATTATTTTATGCTTCCGAGACTCTCGGTGGAGTATGAATACCTGTATGTATCCAAGTCTCTTCAGATAGACCGGATCTTTTCAAAGCAGAACAGAAAGAAAGCGATCGAGTATGATCTGGAAAAGATGGAGATATTTGCAAAAGAGGGTGTATGGCAGCTCGACGAGTATAAGAACATGCAGACGACGGAAAAGGATTTTACCTCCGGATTTCCCGAAAGAGACGTATGGATACTGATAGTACATAACGGACAGAACATAGACAGGGTAAGGCTTGAGCCGAATGAAGAATTTATTCAGGCAATGAGGACAGTCTTTCCGCGTAAAACCTTTACAAATAACTGATTTTCATATAAACTATTGCGAAAGTTACAGGCATGTTTATATCGGTGAGGAGAGAATAATGAGCAGGATTATAGGAGACGGTATCACCTTTGATGATGTACTTCTGGTTCCATCTTATTCAGAGGTCATTCCCAATCAGGTAGACATCACTACCAATCTCACAAAAACCATCAAACTGAATATACCGATGATGAGCGCCGGTATGGACACGGTTACGGAAAACCGGATGGCTATCGCGATGGCGAGACAGGGCGGCATAGGGATCATTCATAAGAATATGTCCATAGAGGCTCAGGCCGATGAAGTGGACAAGGTAAAGCGCTCCGAGAACGGTGTCATAACAGATCCCTTCTCACTCTCACCGGACAATACACTCGAGGATGCCGACAACCTGATGGGCAAGTTCAGGATATCAGGTGTTCCTATTACCGAAGGGCGTAAGCTGGTTGGTATAATTACCAACAGAGATCTTAAATTCGAGACTGATTTCTCACAGAAGATAAGCGAAAGGATGACCAAGGAAAACCTTGTCACCGCACCTGAAGGTATCACACTTGAGGAAGCACGCAAGATCCTTGCGGAAGCAAGGAA
>JAEEGO010000192.1 GCA_016280355.1 Lachnospiraceae bacterium
CACATATTAGGGATGATCTCAAATTTTCATTTTTTTTGGAAAATGTTTTCAGGTGGTGATAAAATATGTCACGATATGAGAAATTATGTGATATTTTTAAAGGCATAGATCAGAATGAGCAGATACTGATACAGCCTCTGATCCATGAGGTGGTGTATCTTGAAGAACGTATGGAAGAACTGAAAAAAATGCCGCAGATACAAGTGAGTCAGAAGGACCCTCAGAAGCAGCGCATGACGGCAGCGGCTAAACAGTACAAGGAATGCAGCCAGTCATACATGAACGCTGTGAGGATACTGCTCAACACGCTGCGTAAGGCTGAAAGCAGTGCTGCCGATGAGCTGATGAAACGGCTCGAAGAGTTTGCATAGAAAGGAAACAGACAAATGATGAATAATCCAACCAATATTATGACACGAACTGACTGGACTGTGATTATTTCGGCACTGTTGAAACAAGTGCCTGCTAAAGCAAAACGTAGTGAAAGCGGTTTATATTATATATGTCCCGCCTGCAACAAGTTCATTGAAAGAAATGAGAGTGCACACGGGAATATTGATATTCCGTTCTGTAAGTGGTGCGGACAGGCTCTTGAATGGGAGAAACAGCAATGAGAGAAGAATACTACAGCAAAGTGGCGGAGCAGATAAAAATTCTCGACACTGTATCAGAGCAGATGATCGAGAACGTAAAGGAAATGCGTAAATGTATCTCAAATCTTTACAGCATGGGAGTGATAAGCTGCTTAAAAGATAATGAGAGATTACAACAAGAAAATGGGAGAATTAAACGAGAATTGGTAAATGAAATAGAGAAAGCCTTTAAAAGAATTGAAAGAAATAATTATGCACTAAAGGAAAGTTTTAGCTGGGATAATGATGACAACTGATATATGAGGAGCATAACTGATCTATGGAACATGATTCGGAAAAAGTATATGAGTGGGTAGATAAGATCATAAAGGCGATCAATGAGTTTTCAGAAGAGCTTGAAAAGATATTCGGTGAGCTGAGGCAGGTGGCTCTTGATGAACGGGCTTTCAAGGAACAGCATGAGGAACTGTGCTATTACCGCAGGAAAGCGTGTGAAGCCGAGAGCAGACTGAGAGAGCTTGACAAAATGGCTCTGATGGGGATAAGCAGTACAAACAAAACAAGAGAAGAGATACGGAGGAATGCAAATTGGAAATAATCAAAGAGGGAGATATTTCAAGGCTCGATCCTGTGTATTGGTTTGAGTGTCCGAAATGCTGGTGCATTTATGAGGCTGTGAAAAGCGAATGCAGACCTGTAAGAATGGATTACAACGGGGATGTGGGATATTATTACAAATGCCCAACTTGTGAATATGATGTTGCAGGAAAACCCAAGCTGATATGACATATCTTGAAGAATATCACCGGGCGATACAGAGCGGTGAGCTGGTCGCAGGATACTGGATAAAAAAAGAGATCTCGCAGCTTGTGAAGGATATGCGGGATGAACGGTATATCTACGACACTGCGGAGGCTCACAGGCGGTTCAGATTCATGGAAACGCTGTGCTTTCAGTCAAAGCAGCCGTATTATATGCAGCCTATCAGTCTGATGCCGTGGCAGCGTGCATGGTGGGAGGCAGTGTACAGCTTTCGCATGGCTGACACGGGGAAAAGACGGTTTACGGAGGGACTGCTTGAAGTGGCTCGTAAGAACGGCAAATCCACCATGTTCGCGGCGGACGGGATGTGTGACCTGTTCATCGGGGAAAGCGGCATGGACATCTGCTGTGCATCCAACGATGACAGACAGGCGCGGCTCATCTGGTCGGAGATAGCGGGGATGAGGTCAAGGCTCGATCCGAAAAAGGCTATATCATCACAGAACCTTACGGAGATAAAGAACCGTGTGAAGGGTACGACAGTCTTCAGACTGTCGAGCAGGACACAGAACAAGGACGGTTTCAACATATCGAAGACTTTTCTCGATGAGAGCCATGATATATGCGAGGAAAACGGACAGAGTGAGGTCGCGGAGGCTTGCTGGCGCGGAATGAGCTCGAAGGATGAGCCACTATTTCTCAATTGCACTACGCAGGGCTTTAACCGGGAATGCTATCTTGATAAAAAAATACAGATGGCGAAGGAGATCATCAGCGGTGAATGGGACGATGAACATTTCATCGCATTCCTGTTCGAGCAGGACAGTGAATCGGAGATATGGCAGGACAAAAGTTCCTGGGCTAAGTCAAATCCGTCTTTGCCGTATGGAGTAAAGAAGATCTCACAGCTTGAGCGTGATGTTGAGAGGTCAAAGCATGACAAGGCGACACGCATCCATATGCTGACGAAGGATTTCAACGTCCCGCAGTCGGATGCAGTGGGATGGCTCATGCTTGAAGACTATGATCAGCCGTATGCTCCCGTGAACATGGACAAGCTCAGAGGGGCGCTTCTCCTCGGGGCGGTGGACTTGTCGGCTACAACGGACTTGACAAACGCAAAGGCGATGATCATGCTGCCGGATGAGAAGAAGAAATATGTGCTGACAAAATACTTTATCCCGGAATGCAAGCTGACGGACAGTGCGGATAAAGAGGCAGGCGCTGACTATGTGCAATGGGCGCGTGACGGTTCTGTTGAGGTACATGAGGGCAAAAATGAGGTGGATCTTGAACGGGTGGCGGACTGGTTCTATTCACTGTATACGGAGTGGGGACTGCGCCCGTACAAGATAGGCTATGACCAGCGGTATGCAAAGACATTCAAGGAGCGCTGCGATGCTTACGGATTCGAGTATGAGATACTCGCACAGGGGCGTGCTCTGTCGAATGCGATGAAGCTGACTGAGGCAGACCTGAAGGCACGGCTCATCGAATACGGAGGCGATCCCGCTGACAAGTGGTGCCTGGGCAACTGCTGCTGTCAGGTGGACAACACGGGAATGATACAGCCTGTGAAGGCCCACTCAACTCACAACAAGCGCATTGACGGTGCGGTCACTCTGATCATGCTCGAAGAGATGTACAGGAGATACAAAAATATATGGGCAAAATAATCCGCCTGCATTGTGCAGGCGGATATTGTTTTACAGAGGGCGGCTGAGTTCATAGAGCTCGTGAGGGGCAATATCCTGCCCGTGAGCCCACTCTATGCCGTTACCGCCTGATATGACTCTAACACTGCGGAAATAGTTCACATCTTTCAGCTCACTGTACCAGTTACCTGTGATATAGGGGCTGACATCGAACAGCTTTTTCTCACTGTTCTCGTATTCAAGACGAAGGCGGTAATTATCCTCTGGTGTGACTGAGGTAAGTTTAGGCTGCAGCATGATGACCTCCTATCTGAGGGGCTCGATCTTGAAGAACTGATCACCCTCCGAAAGTATTTTCCAGTTAGCTTCAAGATCGTCCTTATGTATCTCTATCCATGCCAACAGAAGTTTCATTTTGTTTTTGGGAATAGAGCCTTCAAGAACATCGCCTTCAAGAGATACTACGACTTCATCGCCCGAATATTCTGCATGAATATGGGGTACATTGTGTTTTCCGCCTATCTCTCTGTACATTCTGACTATTATCCCGTAAAATATACTTAATACCGGCATATTATTCCTCCTGAAATTGTGTTCCGTGAGCGGACATATCCTCCTCAATGAGGCGGACTATATAGGCGTTCAGACTTTCACCGTTGGCGGTGCAGTATTCCTTTATACGGTCACGCTGACCTTTTTTCACAACGAATTTTATCTGGTCGTAGTTCTTCTGTGTATAGCGCTGTACTGCTTGTGCTCCTGCTTTTGTATATGCCATGATTATCACCGCCTTTCATAGATATTATAGCAGAAATATATATTAGTAACAATATACATAATACACAAATATGCTCCTTAATGTTTGGCTGATATGTGCATTGATATATTAGTACTAATATGTTATAATAATATACAGAAAGGAGGTGAGAAAAATGCAGAAGGTCACAAAAAAGATTAAAGAGCTTGCAAAGCTGGTCGCACAGCTCAACAAACTCTTAATCAAAGTCATTAGCTTAGTGGGCTGGGTTCTGATACTCATTCACTTAGTTAATAACTAAAATCTCAAAGGTTCGGCGGCGATGAACCGCCGAACACCTTAAGAATATTATACAATAAAACTTCTGCATTTGTCAAGTATGAAAAGTGAAAAAAAGGAACTTTTCAGAGAGAGCGGCAAGCTGCTCCGGCAGGTAATACGGCTCATAGGTCTGCTTTGCGTGCTTGCTTTGCTCATCAGAGCCATAATTGATATGGTCTGACATCAGATCCCCGCCGTGGATGGTGTAACATCTGCGGCGGGGTTCTTGTTTATAAAAACTATGTCTAACATTTTCAGGAGTATTGAAAATAGGCTTGACAATGGGGTAAAATGGTGACAGGTATATCATGAGCTCGTTTGCGGAGGTGAGAGATACGGGGATATTCGATTTTTTCAGGGGGCGGAAGTCCGGTGATGCAGCAGGACGGCATTATGCGGCTATGCTCAACGGTACTATGCCCATATACTCACAGTACGGGACGGATATATATTCCTCCGATGTGGTACAGCAGGCTATAAGCTGCATAGTCATGGAGATGAAAAAGCTCACTCCGAGACACATCAGAGTGGAAAGCGGTGATATGCTCCCTGTGGGAAGCAGTATTGACAAGCTGCTGAGAAAGCCCAACGGGATGATGAGCATATCGGACTTCATCGAAAAGGTCTACTGGCAGCTGTTCCTTAACTACAACTCTTTCATCGTTCCCACCTATGTGAGGAAATACAATGCGGACGGCTCATCCTACAAGGAATACACGGGACTTTATCCCGTTGCTCCGGTACAGGTGGATTTCATCCGTGATGCTGCTGATGAGCTGGGCGTGCATTTCGTATTTTCGGGCGGGTATGAGTGTGATCTGCTGTATTCGGATGTGATCCATCTGAGATACAGATACTCCGTCAACGAGTTTATGGGCGGAAATGAGTTCGGGCAGCCCGACAACAGGGCTCTGCTCAAGACACTGGAGCTAAATGAGACGATGCTGACGGGGGTGGGTAAGGCTCTCAAGAGTTCCTTCTCCGTCAACGGCATCATCAAATACAACACGCTGCTCGATAATGGCTCGATGGACAGGGCGATAAAGGAACTGGAGGCGCATCTTGCCAACAATGAGAGCGGATTCCTGCCGATGGATTTGAAGGGTGAGTTCGTTCCGCTCAACAACAAGATACAGCTTGTAGATCCCAACACACTGAAATTCATTGATGAGAAGATCCTGCGGACATACCGCGTTCCCGTGGCGATACTAACGGGAGATTACACGAAACAGACCTATGAGGCATGGTATCAGGGCTGCCTTGAGCCGTTGATAATCAACATATCCCAGGCATTCACGAACGGGCTGTTCACGGAGCGGGAGCGTTCCTTCGGAAATGAGATAAAATTCTATCCGCATGAGCTGATATTCATGACAACGGAACAGAAGCTTGCCTTGTTCGACATTCTGACGGACAGTGCAAGCTGCTACAAGAATGAGCTGAGAACGGCGTTCGGTATGTATCCGCTTGAGGAGCTCAAAGGTCAGCTGGCGGTATCGAGCAATAAATCAAACGCTATGAACAATGAAGCGGACGGAGGCGGAGATAATGGGTGAAGATGAGAAAAAGAACGGGCTTATAAACAGGTCATATCAGTTTGAGATAAGGGCAGACAAGGGCAGCGGTGATGATGACAAAAAGGGCATTATCACGGGCAGGCCTATCGTATATGAACAGAAAACGGACATCGGAGGGATGTTTGCGGAGGTGATCGACAAGGGCGCTCTCGACAAGTGCGATTTAAAGGATGTGCGGTTCCTTGTGAATCACGATTTGTCGAAGATTCCGCTTGCAAGGTCGAGGAAAAATACAAAGAACAGCACGATGCAGCTCACTCCCGATGATGAGGGTCTGGGCATACGCGTTGAGCTGGATATTGAGAACAATTCGGAGGCGCGTGCGCTGTATTCGGCGATAGAACGCGGCGATATAAGCGGCATGAGCTTCATGTTTGCAGTAGACAGTGAGAAGTGGGAAGATCTTAAGAGCGACTATCCCACACGCCATATAACGGCGATCTCCACAGTTGTGGAGGTATCAGCGGTAACTTTCCCCGCATATGAGGGGACAAGCATAGAAACAGCCAAAAGAGACCGCACGGCGTTGGACAATGCCCGTAAAGCGGTGGAAACTGCAAGGTCCGAATCGGTGGAGACTGAGGAAATGGAGCTGTTGAGAGAAAAAATAAAAATAATGACCATGTAAATGGGAGGCTAAAGGCTATGAGAAGAAAGATTCTTGAAGCAAGGCTGGCAAAGCTCATCCAGAGACAGGAAGAACTCAAAAAGAGGGCTGAGGGCTCACAGAGCGTTGACGAGCTCAGGGACATACAGACAAGGCTCGCAGAGATAGCCGATGATATTGCGGACACACGCAATGAGATAGAGGCACTCGATGCGGAGAAGAGGGACGGTTTTGATCCCGCAAAGGCTATGAAGACAGGCACACCCGAAAACAGGGGCGCAGATGATAAATATGCATCACTTGAATACAGACGGGCATTCAAGGCGTATGTACAGGCAGGTATCTCCATTCCTGCGGAATACCGTTCGGGCGGCGATGCAGGTGTTACATCCACCACCGATCTGGGTGCTATCATACCCACAACTGTGATGAATGAATTCATCAAGTCTGCATCAAAGGTATACGGACAGGTATACAGCAAGGTCAGAAAGATCAACATCAAGGGCGGCGTTAAGTTCCCCATCAGTGACCTCAAGGCCAAGTTCAAGTGGATCACGGAAAGCACTGTATCACCCAGACAGGAAGCAGGAAACATCAGCGATTATGTTGAGTTCTCCTACAATATCGGTGAGATAAGAGTTGCTCAGACACTGCTTTCCTCTATCGTGGCACTCGATGCGTTTGAGAGTGAAGTTGTGAAGATCATGACAGAGGCATACGTTGAGGCGATGGACAAGTCCATCATCAGCGGTACCGGCAACGGTCAGCCCCTCGGTATCGTGAATGATCCGAAAGTTACAAATGTTGTCACTATGAGCGGCGGCGATCTATCCGACTGGAAAAAGTGGAGAACAAAGCTGTTTGCGAATGTTCCTCTTTCAAAGAGAGGTCAGGGCGAGTTCCTTTTCACATCATCCACCGTGGAAAGCTATCTGCTCACAATGCAGGACAGCGTGGGCAGGCCTATATTCCGCGAGGCAACGGAGCTCACAGTCAATGACAGCAACGTTGCAGGAAAGTTCTTCGGGCGCGAGGTAACACTTGTTGAGCCTGATGTAATCGCAGATGCGGGAACAGCAAGCCCCGGCGATGTCATCGGTATTTACTGGGTTCCATCCGATTACTGCATTAATTCACAGATGCGGTTCAGTATGAAGAGATATTTTGATGAAGACAAGAATGAGTGGGTAAACAAGCTCATCGTCATCGCAGACGGCAAGATACTCGATCCTGCAGGATGCTGGCTCATCAAGAAGGGTTCATGATCATATTAGTTAGTAGTTGTTAGTTATCAGTTATAAGGTTTTTAGCTGCTTGTAAAAGCAGTTGACTATCGGCTGACAACTAAAAAGAGGTGTTTATATGGCACGATTGACAACTACCGAGGCACTGAAGGATCTTTTCACTGCCTTCGGCGGAAATGCTTCGACTGTTGCAGACCTTGTGACGGATTCGGAGATAATAAAGGCTCTTGCAAATCACATAGCAGCGGGAGGCGCTGCGGAGCTGCCTTCCGTAAGCTCCCCGGGAGATGACGGGAAGGTGCTCACTGTGGTAGACGGTGCGTGGGCGGCTGCGGCTCTGCCTGCGGATAATACAGAAACATAATGATGAGGTGAACAGATATGATTAACAATGACAGGATCGTTCCCGTAACAAGAACAGACCTTCTTTCACTTTATGCGGCTATGCTCACAGCAGCAAGCATTACGATCACAAAGCTGGCAGCAACAGCACCTGCTGAGTTCGATGTGAAGTCCGCAGCAACGGCACTCATCGCCGATGAGCCTGTGAAAACACTCGACATCGATGCAACCGCAAGCTCTATCAGCTCCGCTACCATATACTTTATGGCTGCAGAGGATTTCAAGGGCTTCTCTATTGACGGCACGGCTATCGAGTTTGCCGAAGGCAGCGTTGACATCGTGAACGGTTCGGGTGATCTTTACAAGGCTGTGCTCGCAACGGGCGCTGTGACCGTCACAAAGGTAGGTCTTTAAATATCCGCTGCAGAAAAGAGGTCATGGGCATGGTAACACTAAGCGATGTGAAGGCAGGGCTTTGTATCACGGACAACTATCGTGATGCAGAACTCCAGATGTACTTCGATGATGTGATGGATACGCTCAGGGGAGCAGGAGTTCCCGAGAGCAGGATCACAAAGGGCGTTGTGGTTGTCGGTGTCCGTGACCTTTTTTACGGCAGCGAGGGAACTACAAAATTCTCTGATTACTTCATGAAGAAAGCGGCACAGCTGGCACTGAGGTGATGATATGTTCAAGCCATCTCTCAATAATCTGATACCGCTTATCCTGCTGATACCCTCATCGCCGAAGGGCAAGTCCTACGGTGTGGGAACAAAGACATATCCGGATGTATCAAAGGGTGTACTGTTCTACGGGACTTTCCGCACTTACGGCGGGACGGAGAGAAAAGACAACGGGGTGTACTCCATAGAGGATACTGCAGTGATACAGTGCGTATACCGCACGGACATCAAGGCGGACTGCCGCGTTGTGAATGCACAGACGGGTGCTGTGTACGAGATCATCAGCGAGCCCGAAAACCTGAATATGCTGAATAAATATCTTCAATTCAAAGTGCGAAGAGTGAAGGGCGGTGTCTGAATGAGCACACGCGTTGAGCTCGACACTTCGGGCTTTATGAACAGCATGATGAAACAGCTGCAAGCCCTCGATGCGGATATCAAAAGCGTTACCGAGAAGGCACTGAAAGAGACACACGCCATCATAACGGCTAAGGCGGAGGAAGCTGCACAGAACAGCAATCTGCCTGCGGGAGGCAAATACTCAACGGGAAAGATGCTGCAAAGCCTGTACAGGGACGGAAAGGTCGTATGGACGGGAACGGTTGCAGCCGTGGATGTGGGCTTTTCCATCAGAAACGGCGGTCTGCCCTCTTTATTCATGATATACGGCACTCCGAAATACATGAAGAATCAGAAAATGTATGATGCGTTCAAGGGCAAAGCTACCCTTGACGAGGTGAGAACGGTACAGGAAGAGATATTCTATGATGAAGTGAGGCGGCTGAAATGAAACAGGAGCTCATATCGGTGCTTGAAACATTCGGATATCCTGTGTATCTGCAGGGTTCGATGAATATAGACGATGCGTATCCCGACAGCTTTTTCACGTTCTGGAACAACTCCTCCGATGAGACGGCTCACTATGATAACGATGCTTCCGCTTTTGTGTGGGACTTCGATGTGAATTTCTATTCGAGCGATCCCGCACTTGTCAACACTGTTCCCGTGACCGCACGGAAGAGGCTGAAAGCTGCGGGGTTTATCGTAAGAGGCAAAGGACACGATGTACTCAGTGATGAGATAACGCACACGGGGCGCGGCCTTGATGTATATTACAGAGAAGAAAATACACCGCCTGATCCTCCGGGACCCGAACCCGAACCATCACCGGAAGATGATGAGGATGAGAACGAGGAAACGGACGGAGACACAGCAAACAACTGATAAAATGAGGTGAATGATATGCTTAGTGCAGGACTTGGCGAGATAGTTGAATACAGAGGCGTTGAAGGTCTTGTTGCAGCGGAGGTCATTTGTGATGACAACTCCAGCGAGGCAGGACACGGTTATGTAACGGACGATGTGTTCTCCATCGCAGGCGTAGCTACCATAGACAAGGCTACGGACAGCTCCAATGAGACACACTACTATGACAATATGCCTGCTGTCGTTATCAGCTCCACAGGCGCTGATACGATAACAGCAACGGTATCTGCCATTGATGTGGAGGTACTGGCAAAGATAACGGGACAGGATTATGATCCCAACACAGGCGCATATATCGAGGGACAGAGAGATCTCAAATACTTTGCCCTGGGCTACAAGACAAAGAAGACCAACGGTGACGAGGTCTATGTATGGCGCTACAAGGGAACATTCGCAGTCCCCAACAGCACACACAACACAGAGGACAACTCCACGAGCGCCAACAATCAGCAGCTTGTATTCACGGGCATTTCCACCACTCACAAGTGGGATGCTACGGGCAAAGGCGCAAAGGCTATGAACCTTGACCTCGGAAAGGGCCTTGTATCTGAGGAAGTAAAGAACAGCTTCTTCACTACTGTTACGGATCCTGATGACATCGTGGGCGTATCTGCTGAATATACCGTGTTTGCGGTAGAAGGTGAGGATACCACACTGACCATCAAGAAGGGTACTACCTCACAGACCACCATCACAAACGGTGCTGTTGTTGACAGGGGTGAAACTCTCCAGATAAGCGTTACGGGCGGCACTCTCACAGTGAACGGTCAGCCCTTCACTTCGGGCAATACTATGCTCGTATATGGTGATGTGAGAATAGTATCCACAAAGACGACCGAATAAACAGATACACGGGGACAGGCAGCCGGCTTTTGCTTTCGGAGTGGGGTTTTCTCCTTTCGCCCTGCTCCGATCACCCGTAAATGAAGGAGAACACAGATGAAACTTGATATTTACAAAAATCATGAGATAGTGAAGACATATACGGCGGATACGATAAACATCACTTTCGGCGTTATGGA
Organism: Lachnospiraceae bacterium; assembly: GCA_016280355.1. Taxonomy (GTDB): domain Bacteria; phylum Bacillota; class Clostridia; order Lachnospirales; family Lachnospiraceae; genus NK4A144. The sequence continues at coordinate 10,830 of JAEEGO010000192.1, forward strand.
AGACTTTGCAAAGGCTGTCGATCTTGACAAGCTGACGAGCGGCAGTGACATGGAGATAATGGGAGCAGTCATAAAGTTCGTGATGAGCAGTATGGACACGGTGAAAGACCTGCTCAAAGAGATCTTCGAGGGTATCACGGACGAGGATATAAGAGGGGCTGAGGTCTCCGATATATGCGGAGTATTTGCCGATGTGGGCAGATACATGATAGATCAGCTTACTAAACACATACGCTCAAAAAACTGAATGAGGGGGGCACTACCGACCTCCCGATATATGAAGTGTTTTTCGAGCTGGAGATGAGCCTGTGTGACAGGTTCAAGGCATTCACGCCTCTGAGCCTGCGCAGGGAACGCGGCTGTGAGGTGCTGCTTTTGATAGAAAGGCTGGGTACATACAAGCCGCAGAAGGATGATAACACAAAGAAAATAATACGCCGTCCCGCAGGGGATGACTGGTTCTAAAAAGAGGTGAGATCATGGCAGACGATATTACCAGTAAATTTAAAATTGATATATCGGATCTGAAAAAAAATCTTGCCGATGCCAACAAGCAGATAAAGCTGGCGAACGCTACGTTCAAAGCCGAGACTGCGGGTATGACGGACTGGTCAAAGTCTGCGGACGGCGTTTCGTCTAAGATAAAGGCACTTTCCACCACTCTCGATGCTCAGAGGAGCAAGCTCGACAGCTACAAGCAGCAGCTTGAACGACAGCAGTCGGCATATGATGAGAACGGGAAACGGGCAGAGGAGCTGAAAAAGAAGCTCGCAGAGCTGACAGCCCAGGGCGTGGATCCTGCCTCAAAAGAGTTCAAGGCTTATCAGTCAGAACTTTCGGCTGTGGAAAAAGCTCAGGAGCAGGGACAGAACGCCATTGACGGGCTGAAAGTATCCATTCTCAATCAGGAGGCTGCTGTAAAATCCACCGAAAAGGAGATAAACACCTATTCGGGAACGCTCGAAGAGCTGAAAACGGCAGAGGAAGAGGCTGCAAAAGAGGCTGAACGCTCACAGTCGGCATACGGGCAGCTGAAAAACACGATAGAGCAGCAGGAAACAGCGCTCACAGGCTTAAAAGATGAGTATGCTCAGGTCGTAGTTGCAGAGGGTGAAAACTCGGCGGCTGCGCAGGAGCTGGCAGCTCAGATAAGTTCGCTTTCGGGAGCACTGAGCGACAACAAGGCAAAGCTTGACAGTGCGGACGGTGCTGCGGATAAGTTCGACAATACCCTCGGCGATGTGAAGGATAACGCGGAAAGTGCGGGAGACGGCTTTTCCGTGATGAAGGGCGCACTTGCAGACCTGGTATCCACTGCGATACAGGCTGCGGTATCGGCGCTCAAGGATATGGCTGCGGCGGCTTATGAGGCGTGGGAGGCATACGACAGCGGCGCGGATATCATAAAAAGCTTCACAGGGGCATCGGGTGAGGCAGCAGATGAGCTGATAGACGTATACGAGGATGTGGCTCGCAGCGTAAAGGGCAGCTTTGATGACATAGGCACGGCTGTAGGTGAGGTGAACACACGTTTCGGAGCTACAGGCGATGAACTCAATGCGCTGTCAACGCAGTTCCTGAAATTTGCGGAGCTGAACGGGACGGATGTAAAATCATCGATAGACAGCGTTCAGTCTGCTATGACGGCGTTCGGGCTCGGTACCGAGGATACGGCTGCATTCCTTGACACGCTGAACAAGGCAGGACAGGACACAGGTGCATCGGTGACATCACTGACAAATGCACTGAAAACAAACGCTCCTGCGCTCCTTGAAATGGGATACAGTGCATCCGACAGTGCGCTGCTTTTAGCTGAGCTCGACAAGAACGGTGTTGATGTATCCGCAACTCTCAGCGGCATGAAAAAAGCGCTTACCAATGCCGCAAAAGAGGGTAAGCCCCTGACGGAAGCTATGAGCGAGATGGAGGATGCCATTAAGGGGGCACAGACCTCCACAGAGGCTATCACCATCGCCTCGGAGCTGTTCGGAAACAAGGCGGGAGCTGCCATTGCGGGAGCTGTGAGAGACGGCAGGCTTTCTTTTGAGGCGATGGGGACATCGGTCAATGACTTTGCCGGGAATCTTGACAGCACCTATGACAGCATACTGAGCGCGAATGATATGCTCGACCTTGCGGTGCAGAATGTCAAGCTCGATGTGGCTGAGATGGTCGATGAGTTCCTGCAGGTCAATTCGGGGGCGATCTCCGAGGCCTTCGAGGGGCTTACATCGACCGTTCTCCCCGCATTCAAGGCACTGATAAGCGGGGCTGACGGAGCTGAGGCGGCTGTCGGTGAGGCTGTGGGCGGTATTGTGACGAAGATAGTCACAAAGTTTACAGAGGGACTTCCGCAAATAATGAAGGTCGGGACGACTATCATCGGCAGTCTTATAAAGGGACTGGCGGCTGCACTGCCTGATGTGATAAAAACAGTCGCTCAGACACTCAGAGAAGTGCTGGGTACTCTCGGAGAGCTGCTGCCTGAGATAGTGAGCACGATCATCGGCATCGTTCCCGACATCGTGAACGCACTGTTAGGTGCTGCGCCTGAGCTGTTTGAAGGGGCTGTGGCATTCTTCAAGGCCATCATCGAAGCTATTCCCGAGCTGATGAAGCAGCTTTCAACGGCTATCCCCGAAATGATAAGGTCTATTTCCGATTTTCTCATTGATGGGATACCGACACTCATCGGCGGGGCGATAACGCTCTTTGAGGCGCTTGTTGAGGCTATTCCCACAGTTATACCCATCTACGGGGAATATATCCCCGACCTGGTCGAGGCTATCGCTCAGATGCTGGTGGACAACACGCCTGTGCTGCTTGAAGGTGCGGTGAAGCTGTTCGGTGCGATAGTAAAGGCTATCCCGAAGATAACGGTAGACCTTGCAAGAGCTCTCGCAGATGTGGTGAATGTGATCATCACGAAGCTGTCCGAGCCTGTGATGAATGTGTTTTCCGACCTGAAGGGCACACTGTCGGAGACATGGGGCGGTATCGCAGTATGGGTATACGACAACATGATACAGCCCATCAAGGATGCGGTATCCGAGATGTGGGACGGACTTCTGACAGGCGCGACAGCTGCATGGGACAGTGTGAAAAAAGTATTTGCGACTGTTGCTGAGTTCTTCGGGACTATTTTCGGCGATGCGTGGAGCAAGGTAAAGGATATCTTCAACACGGGCGGACGTATCTTTGAGGGCATAAAAGAGGGTATCACAGCGGCGTTCAAGGCGATAGTCAATGCACTGATAGAGGGTATCAACAACGTTGTGAGCGTACCGTTTGATACGATAAACGGGCTGCTGAACAAGATACGGGCTACGGATGTCCTGGGCATAAAGCCTTTTGAAAGCCTGTGGGGCGAAAATCCGCTGAAAGTTCCACAGATACCGCTGCTTGCACGGGGCGGCATACTCTCCCGGGGACAGATAGGCCTCCTCGAAGGTACAGGAGCTGAGGCAGTCGTGCCTCTTGAGAATAACAAGGCATGGATAAAGGCCGTTGCTGATCAGATGTATACTCAGGTGAAGATGAGCGGCGTTCTGAGGAATGCCGAAGTGAATGCTCTCGGCGATACTGTGGCAGATATGACAGCCATCATAAACGGCATGGAGAGCCTTGAACAGAGAATGACAGAGATGAGCGGTACGGTCAGTGCTCTTGCTGCTGTCATGGAGAAGGCATCTGCCGGGACACTGTCGGAAATCTCGGGATTCCGCAGTGATGTGGCAGCACAGAGCAATGCTATCGTGGGTGAGATAGACACGATACGGACAGGCGGTGTACCTATCGCAAACAGAGCGGCATTCATGCAGAGCGTTTCGGACGGCATTGACGATATCCTCGGTGCTAAGGCGGCAAGGAGGTTGAGGGGGAATTGAGAAGCGGCATATACTACTATAACAAGGCCCACAGGCTGTCATTCACGATAGGCTCGACCACCTATGATACATGGAACACATGGGGACTTCTCCCGGTGGAAAAGGCTGTCCCCATTGCTCCATCGGTACGAACAGACAGCGGTGCGATCAAAGTGAACTACGCTGACGGCTCTGTGAAGACACTGCTAATATCCAATGCAGGCACGGGTGCTGCAGAGGGCACGGCGAACTTTATCATCACATCGGACACTCCCGATACCACTTTCAGCACTATAGTGACTGCGATCCACGGCAAGCGCGGGACGATCACCTTCCTTGACAGCAATCAGACATACACGGGGCTTTTCAGTGTAAGCAGTTATGCAGCTCAGGACAAGTATTCGGTCATCTCCATAAGGTATGAGCTTTACAGCAGCGGTGATGTGGTAGCAACAAGCAGCATCACGGATGCACTGGCGCATGGCGTTACATTCACTGTCGGGAATGTGGCAAAAAAGACATGGACTGACTGGGGGATGATATGTGAAACTCCTGTCGCAATAGCCGCTCCTGCGGTCAAGACAAATTATATCCCTATACCCGGGGCGAACGGCTCGATAGATCTGTCGCAGGCTCTGGCAGGACATATTCTGTATGACAATGTGAGCGGACAGATCACATTTGATGTGACGGGTACAACTCCTCTCACAACATACTATGCTGTGATGACACATCTGCACGGTATGAAAGGAACCATGACACCTGCTGATGGCGGTGGTCCGTTTACCGGGAGATTTTCAGTTGACGGGTATTCTGTATCTGATGGACAATTCAAAATAACCATTGGATACAATGTAATACCGTACATAAACAGAGGTAGCTAATGATAATTTATACGATGTATGCCGATTTCGGTAGTCCTAACCGAACTGGCGGATTTGCATGGGTGAAGATTTATGACCCTCAGGATATTGATATCGGCACTTCGTATGAGAATGTTGCCTATAACATATCACTTGATTTACAGACAGGTTCAGCAGGTAAACTTACGTTTAGTATACCTGTTGGACATCCTAAGTATAACGACTTTAAGGTCTTGAGAACTACGGTTAAAGTAGCCGCTAATAACGGTGATATTTGGATGGGCAGAGTTCTGAACATTAAACGTGATTTCTTAAGGAATATGACGATAACTTGTGAAGGGGCTCTGTCTTTTCTGAATGATATTCTTGCAAGACCTGTAGAGTATTTCCATATGCAGCCTGAATATGTAGAAAATGAGGGTTGGGTTGGAAAACCTATAAAGATACAAGAGTCGAGATACGGAATTTTTGTTCTTCAGGACATAATGGATAACTACAACAGATGGTGCAGCCCACTCAGACACGTATACTATGACGGACACGCTGCTGATCTGATAAGCATGGTTGTAGCATCATATCCGGGTATAAGTGGATACAAAAGCACATTATCCTGCATAAACAAGTTGCTTGATTGCGATACTAATGCTATGATTAGCTGGAGATTGGTAGATGACCAAGACTGGGGCGAATGCGCTGCGTTAAAGATAATTAACGTAGTAAATCCATTTCCGTCAGGTATTGGCGAAATAAATCTGACAAGCAATCTTACGGACTATCAGAGCTCTATTGACGGCGGTGATATTTACACTCAGATAGTGCCATTTGATAAGAATAAGAAAGGAATAGAAACCGAATCAACGGCTAATGTTCCTCCTGACGCTTATCAAGGTTCTGACGTTGGAGATTATGGCATTATCGAAAAAGTGTATAATTACCCAGATGAGGATGTTGACGGGTCTTTATTTAATGCTGCTTATGAGATAATGACAGCGGAAGATATTAAGAACTTGTCACCTCCTGATCAGTTGACACTGAATGCTGTTGACTTAGGACTTACTGACGGTGGAACGGGTATGATATTTCCCGGGTATTCTTATGTTATAAACTCATCCTATCACAGTTTATCTGCAAGGTATAATTGTGTAAGTGCTAAGATTAATCTGGATGAACCCGGAGCATCATCATACACATTCTTACTTCCAGAAGCAGGCTATAAACTCAAAATAGGCGGCATAACAGGGCTTCAGATGACACAGGATACAAATAATCAGGCTATTACAACAAAAGCGGAGATATTTACAGAAGAAGCTCCTGAAAGACTTGTTAAGATAGACGATAATCACATTGTAGCTGTAATGAACGGCAGAGCTGAACATTACAAGATACATAAATTTGCTACGGATGAAATAGAGATGGAGGGCGGAGAGACACTTAATCAGGACCAGTATGACCTTGAGATATACGAGACATCGGTACCTGATGATTTACCGCCAAGGCCAGAACCAGAACCAGACCCGGAAAGCGAGGGGTGATATTTTGGACCCTTTAAGAAAAGGTATAGCGATTGGAATGCTTTTTGGTAGCGAAGGTAGAACAGCTACTAATCTTATCGAAAGTAAAACAATAGAAGAAAATGGTACATACAGTGCTGTATACGAAATAGACCCCGAGACTGGTGAGGTGTATGACCCGCCAAAAGATGGCTACCAAACTGTTGTAATATCGTTACCGATTTACAATAAACGAGTATCTTTGACCACAAGCGATGTAACAGACTCGCAGACAGCTATATTTGAATATGACCCTCAGGATGAAACACCAAATCCATGGGAAGGGTATTTATATTTTACTATAGACTTAAGCGGTGTTAAACGTGACATTAATGACCTTCTCGACCAGATATCGGCTCTTGAAGATGAATTGGAAGCTTGTCATGATTGCTGGGAGAAAGTAGTTACTGCTTTACAGAGGTATGATCCAGACTACGACCCTGCTGAGGGTGAGTGTCCATCTGACAAGGTGGATGAAGTTGTGGTTGAGGTTGAAAATTTACAGGATGAAGTTGAAGCCTGCCACGATTGCAAGGATGCTGTTGTTGCAGCAATACAGCAATATGTGCCAAGTTTCACACCTGACCCGACGACATGCAATATTCCAGATGGTGTAGATGACGTATATGAACAAGGTAGAGACGATGAGGCAACTGAAAATCCGCCTGGGTATACATTACCTGTTGGAACAGACCCGAGCGACCCGAATGTTCAAACTATAATTGCTGGTAACCCTGTTACAGATAATAACACTGGTGCAACTTTAGGATTTCAGACATATACAAATCCCGATAACAGTTGGGGCGCTGGAATATATGTCATTGTAGACGGCGTAAAAACAGATTACTGGTACATTACTGGCGGTACTGCTGTACCCGTTGACCATTTCAGTGATACGAAAGTGTGGGTGACAGACCCGACAACAGGCGATTGGAGTGCGACTGTTACAGTACACTGGGGAATTGCTTGGAATCCGACAGTTTATACTGGGAGTGGAAGAGATGTAAGACTTATAGGTTATGGTTCTACATCAGATACATATACAGTAAAAAATAGTTGAGGTGATTTTATGAAACGAGTTATAACAGTAACATCAGTAGGAACTACTGAAACAGAAGTTGAATTTGGTGCAGTCTATCCCTATGTGTGGATAGAAAACCAAGGAGAGAGTGATTGTTATGCCGCTAATTATTCAGGGTTTACAGCGCAGTCAGTGGATGTTGTGCTGATTAAGGCAGGAACTTCCAAGAGGATTGATGCTAAAACAAAAAACGTTTATGTTAAGACTGCAAGTGGCACAACAACGCTCGAAGTGCATGGTCAGAATGATGCAATAAGCCCTTTTAAGAAACAAGGCAAAGGAGGTGAACAGATAACGGTTGAAAGCCTTACAGCAACCGAAAACGCTACATATACAGCACCTGCAGGGACAGCATACAGCCCTGTGACGGTGAGTGTACCGATACCAAGCGGTCTGATAATCACAAATTTTGGTCTGTATGACTTTGAACCTGTTTTAGTGGAGGCAGAATGATATGAATTATTTTAAAGTTTCAAACACTTACGGTAATACCAGCACGTTATTTTCTGATATAAACAATCTGAGTGATGCTGTTATCAAAAAACACCATGATATCAGTATTGACGGCAGTACTGGTACCTGTACAGTTTCTTGTACGGAAACTAATATAAGTTATAATATTATCAGCCAATATGCAAATACGAGTGGGACAAGATTTTTTGCGAATGATAATCTTATAACAAGTTCATATTCTACAAACAATAAAGGTAGTAATGTTGTTCAATACGGTGAGTATAAAGCAGAAGATTATGATATTTTTAGCTTTTATGAAGCCACAAGTTCAAAAGCGTTTAATGTTGTATACTGGGAAAAGGATAACGATGTCTATACACTTCATACCTGCGATACGCAGGCAAGTATAGCAACGGACAACAGTATCATTTCAACAGGTTCACCGTTCTACAATCTAAAGGATTTCGGAACTAATTTTGTTACACAGATTAAAAGTGCAAACGCGGCTACAAATAAATATGTAATACAGCCGCTGATTGCTTTCGGAGTAAAAACACCCTTGTATCTGATGACAGGTGCTTATTCAGCAAATCCGCCTTTATTCACAGAATTTACATATGGTAATGATACATACCTTGTCGTTGGTACAAACTACTGCATAAAGGTGTAATATGAGCATAAATATAGCAAAACTCACCTTCGGCACGGTTGTGACCGCCTTTTCCGCCTTTATCGGCGGGATAGACGGGATCATGATCGCTCTGGTGGTGTTCATGAGCCTGGACTATATCTCGGGTGTGGCAGCGGCAGCGAAAAAGCGGGAGCTCTCATCCGAGGTGGGCTTCTGGGGGCTTGTGCGGAAGATATGCATAATCGCGATGATAGGTGTTGCAAACCTGATAGATGTCCATGTCGTCGGCAAGGATGTTTTCAGGACGGCTGTGTCGCTGTACTACATAGGCAACGAGGGTCTGAGCCTGCTGGAGAATTTCGGGGAGCTTGGCGTGAAGTATCCCGAAAAAATAAGGGTGCTCCTGAAACAGCTCAGGAATGATAATGACAAGGAGAAAGAGAACGATGGATGATCTGAAAAGCACCGTTGATATGATGATATCCGACGACTACAAAGAGCGGTTCAAAGCGGAGTATCATCAGCTCGTGATACGTTTCGGGAAGCTGCGGGCAATGCTCGAAAAGTGGGACAGTGGTGAGCTCAGCTTCACGCCGACCTGCAACAGGGGGATACTGAATATGCAGGCTCGGATAATGGCTGATTATATCACTGTACTGGAGAGCAGAGCACAGATAGAGGGCATATTTCTTTCAGATGATTCCGGAAACACCACTGAGAGTGCCAACAGTCTGAAAGCGGCATTCCTGAAAGACAGCTATAATTAAAAATACCAATCTGCTATAATTTCAAGAGGTTTTGAAAAATTTTCCTGAAAAGGGGGAATATCTATGTATACAAACAGCCCGCTCGTGGTATATACGAAGCTGTCGCCGAACCATTCGGGGCAGCGCACTCATACGATAGACAGGATAACGCCGCACTGTGTCGTGGGGCAGTGCTCCGTTGAGGTGGTCGCCGAGGTATTCGCGCCCGTGAGCCGACAGGCATCATGCAATTATGTGATAGGGGCAGACGGGCGGATCGGCATGGTATGCGAGGAGAAAAACCGCTCATGGTGCTCATCCTCCGCCGCCAACGATCAGCGGGCGGTTACGATAGAGTGTGCAAGCGATGTGACCGCGCCCTATGCTTTCCGTGATGTGGTATACAAGCGGCTGATAGAGCTATGCACCGATATATGCAGGCGCAATGGCAGGAAAAAGCTGCTGTGGCTCGGCACGAAGGAGAAGTCCCTCGCCTATGAGCCGAAAGCTGATGAGATGGTGCTGACCGTTCACAGGTGGTTCGCGAACAAATCCTGTCCCGGGGACTGGCTCATGGAGAGGATGGACGATCTTGCCGGAAAGGTGACTGCTGCACTCTCCGGGGATACGGCAGCTCCTGTAAAAAATGACCCGAAGTATCTCTATAATGTGGTGGTCGGGGTCTATGGTGTCAGATCGAATGCGGAAGCGGCGCTGAAAGAGGTGCAGAAGATCTGTCCCGATGCTTTCATCAAAAGGACGGTGAAGCCCTCATGACAGTCGTTACTTATGGCGGCACTCTGAGCCGTGCGGAAATGGATATGATAAAGCAGCGGGCCGCTGAAAAAAAGGGCTGCGATCATGTTACCGTCACCGTAGACGGCGACTTCCTTGATATAGATTATCATATAATGCCCTTCGAGCGTATACGCAGGATCACAGGCTATTTAGTCGGGACCCTTGACCGGTTCAACGATGCAAAGCGTGCGGAGGTCGGAGACAGGGTGAAACATGACATTTTATAAGAAATAAGCGCATAGCAATTTATGCTATGCGCTTTTCTTATTCGTTTATCAGTTCTCCGTGAAGGGTGGGTATTTTATTGTGCCATAACATTGAGATGCTTATAGTCGAGCATAAGCACGGTGCGGCGGAGCTCCTCGATGTCCTTATGGGTATACACGCTGTCGGTGATAGACTTCGAGGCGTGACCGACAAGGCGTTCAACGCACACATTATCCGCCCCTGCCGATTTAAGGCGGGACACGAACGTATGCCTTGTATCATGGGGGAGATGTCCCCAGCGCTCACGCATCACATCACGGAGCTTCTGCTGATATGTGGGAAAGAGCTTTTTGCGCTCTGCCTGCACATACTTCGTTACGAGCGGCTCTATATCGGGATGGATGGGGACGATGCGGTTTCTGCCTGCTGCAGTCTTCATACCGCCCGTAAAGGTCATCTCATCCAGTGATACATTAGCTGATGTCATGGTGAGGAGCTCCTCAACGCGGAATCCGGTATACAGCAGGATGACGGTGCAGTCTGTGTATACATCGGAAGGAGCGGAAAGGACTGCGGAGATCTCGCCGGGAGTGAATATCCTGTGCTTTTCCTCTGCGGGGATGGTGTAGTTCATGTCCTCGCTGTCGATGAGACGGGCGGGGTTCTTCCCTATCAGATCATGGCGCTCGGCATAGCTGAATACACCGTCAATGACTATCTTGATATTGTTGACCGTGCTCTTTCCGCTCCCTGCGCTCATCCTGAATATCAGGAGAAGATCGTCCAGGGTTATCCGCCGCATGATCTTATCATGGACAGATGCACAGTGCGAAAAAGCGGCGCGGTAGGAACCCAGTGTCGAGCTGCTCTTTCCTGCATTCTCCTTTTTCTCGATCCATCTGGAGAAGATATCGGCAAAGGTGGAACTGTCGGACACGTTGAACGGATGTGAAGCGTATTCGGCAAGGGCGTTCTCGGCTTCCTTGCGTGTATGGAAGTATCCTATGACGATGCGCTTTGATCTCACCCGTCCGGATGATGTGAGGTCGTATCCGTTGTATACAGCAGGAGACACAGCTTTCCACGGCTTGCGCCTGCCGTCACATTTTGAAATAGTTCCCGATCCATTCGGTCTTCGTTTCATGTATCCCTGCCTCCTTTTCCTTCAGATATTCAAGAAACGGATACTTCATGATCCGCAGTCTGTTGCCGTTCCATATATGCGGCGTTCTGAGTATCCCCTGCCGGTACCACACTCTGACCGATTGTGCATCCACACCGAGATACTCGGCTGCTTCCGCTGCTGTTAGTACAAATTCCATAGCGTGCTCCTTTCTGTATATATTCTACTACTTATCATGGCATACAGTCAAACCGGCTCTCACGGGAGCGGATTTCCACACGGGACTTTCTGAGCATTCCGGAGCATTTTTTTCTTTTTCGTTTTGGTATGTTTTTATATAAAATATGTATTGTTTTTATGCACAGCGCTGATTTATTTAAATTGAAAAAATTTTCGGCTGCACCCAAATCGTGACCAATGATACATAATTCTTTTTAAAAATGCCTGTATGATGCAGGTTTGTGGGGTTGGGGATGTAAGGAAGATTTAAGAAATCATTATCGCACCCGTAGTACTGCAAGGTACAAACCCGCTATAATACTGCATTTGTGATTTTGAAAATGCTCAAAAATACCCTGTTTTTTATTTCCGTTGCACCCAAATTGTTACCAAAACTGTTCCCGGATGTGCAGAATATAAACCGTGCAAAAGTATACAATAAAGTCGGATATATCACAAAGAGCCATGGAGAAAACGGCTCTCTATTTTGTGGTATGGTATACGGAATTGACAAGAGAGCCCGAAAAGGCTCGGAGTGTCTTTTTCGGTAAAATTCTGTCGTTTCCGCTGCACCCAAATTGTTCCCAAATTGTACCCAAAAGGGCAGGCGGAGGCGCAGTACAGCGCGAAACCGCCTGCAAAATCATTTATTAAACTATTAAAAGAAAATGCGGACAGGATCATGAAAGGTGCTCTGGAGAGCTGCCGCCCATTCCTTTTTTAAGCTTTTCCTTGTCTTCCTCGATGATCCTTTCGGCGATCTCTTTTATTTTAAGCTTGAACCACATAATATAATTCCTTATATCATATCATAAGATAGATTGCAAGTTTTCATAACATTTTCGTGAGGTCACGAAAATGTTATGAAAGTGCATTACGGCACAATTTGTCATGTAGTTATCAGAAAAATATTTTGTTTCATCCTCATAAAATCATCAAAATCCGACAGAAAATGACGAAATCCGTCAAAAATCTGCAAAAATGCCATTTAACAGGTACCATATTGCTGATATCGGCAAAATGGTCACTTTTTTGCAACGGGGATGACCTTACCGAGGACTTTGCCTATGGTCTCCCATTCGCCGAAGATATCCTCGTATTCGGGGGAGGCATCGTTGAGGGAGTGCAGGGCGTTGTGGGCGAGCTGTTTTATAAAGACCTCGCCGTCCATACCGAAGATACCTATATCACCTTCACCGACTTCAAGCCCGGGATGGACGAGGACACAGTCGCCGTCCTCATATTCGGGGCTCATGCTGTCGCCCTCTACGGGTACGACAAAGCACTTGTCGAAGTCTCTCCTCTGTTTGAGCCCTGTCGTATCGTACAGGACTTCATCGCACTCGGTCTCATCCGTGGGAGCTCCTGCAGACCATGATGCAGCAGCCGCTCCCCTGCGGAACGTCCTGAATTTATGCAGCGGGATGTCGTGCTCATCGTCATCGTCTTCATCCCGTACCTCTGCCGCCGCTTTTTCAAGGGCATCGCACAGCTCCGTGCGGTGTTTCTTGTCTATGCTCACATATATCTCTATGAACTTCTTTTCAAGCTCCGTAATGTCGTAGCGGTTGAGCAGGTCGGCAAGGGAGACAGGTTTCTCCCTTCCGAGAAGGTAGTCCACCGATACGCCGTAGAAGTCGGCTATCTTGTTTATAGTGGCGATGTTCGGCTCTCGTTCTTCTGCTTCATAGCTTTGATAAGCACGAGGTTTCAAATCTAACTGTTCCGCCGCATCTGATATTGACAAATTTTTCTTTCTTCGTAAATCACGAAGTATTTTTCCTATCATTAAATATGCCTCCTCTCGAAAAATAGTATACCACGATTTGTGTATGCATGTCAATACCATTTATATAAAAATCGCCAAAACTCACGATTTGTGACTTATCACAATTTTTTTAAACATATTTTGTGTAAAATTATACGCATTTTGCGATAATTTCATCTTGACAATATACACATAATGTGATATTCTATATACAAGCCCGGTACCAACACATCGGGTTCATACTACTCCTTTACAGGGGGAGCGGTCATCTACAACCTACCCGCTCCCCGACAGTGATGAGGTGAATATAATGATAAATACCGAATTAATTATAAACATGGGGCTCAAGCATGAGTTTGAGCCTGACGAGTATCTGAATACGGCAAAGGCTATAAAGAACATAGACACCCTTGAAAACAGCGGGTGCGCCAAGACCGTGGACGAGCTGCTCATGTACTTCATGGGGTTCGCAAGGGGCATGGCGGAGGAACAGAACAAGCAGGCAGCAAAGAAAGAGAGGGCGAGGGCATGACCTACATCGTACTCGCGCACTCGCCGAAGACAGGGTATATGTTCAGGGCTGTACTGAAGGACTGCACCTATAAGGATGTACGGGAGCGGTTCTTTGACAGGTACGGCGATTATGACGAGGGCTTCGTGATAATCTCCATAACGGAAATATCAAAGTATGTGTGAGGGAAAGAATATGACATGGACAGGGGTTGAAATGTGGGACGGAACTGCTCACAAGGATGAGATAACGCAGGCTCTGATGCAGTACATTGATCCCATCGAAAAGAGACAGGCGCTGATAACATCATACGGCGATCTTGCTGTACTGATGAAGAAGACACACAGCACGAACGGGGCAAGCCGCGGCGAATGGTTCGTAAACGGCATGAATCAGGGCGTGATCATGGAGAAGACGAAAGAACGCTATAAGTGCCGCATCACCTGGAACAAGGCGGCAAAGATAGTACAGGCTGAGTGCAAGAGGGTGGCAGGGAAATGAAGATGCAGAGGTAGCTCAGATGGTCAGAGCCTGAACATGGTGTCGTGAGTTCGAGTCTCACCCTCTGCACCGGTGTCCTTATGGACATGGTCACAACCTCGGATGCCGTAAGCGGCATCCAACGATGGGAAAGACCACTCCCCTTTCTTTTCATGGTGTGAGCCTTTGCACAGCTCACACCGATATGCAGAGTGGAGCAAGCCGGCAATGCCGCCCGCGAAAGCGAGAAAGTAGTGGGTTCAATTCCCACCCTCTGCACCACGGATGCATAACAGCATCCGGCATTTCTACCCACTCAGGGCAGACCTCCGTAGAATATACTTGACAAATCGGAAAGACGGTTGACAGCCGGGAAAGACCGACAATATGCAGAGATAGTTTCAGTGCTGAGAACGCACAGGCAAAACATCTGACGAGAAGATGCAGGTTCAAATCCTGCCCTCTGCACCAACTGCCTAACTTGGCAGTCGCAAAGTGTTATTGCTCACATTCGTGTATGCGTTAAACCAAAACAAATGTGATGACAGCCCGGAAAGACGGCAAATTCTATGTAAAGGGGTGCGTGGTACATGAATGCTGAATTTATGGATGTAAGGGAGACCTCGAAGGTACTCGGGGTATCGGAACGGTCGGTCAGGGATCACATCCGATCGGGAGACTGGAGCATACCGTATATCGAGAGCGGCAACAGGATCCTCATCTTCCGTCACAGGTTCTACCGGGATTTCCTCGGATACGGGGGCGGACTTGCCGAAAGGAACGATATTATCCATACGCAGGATGTAACGGCGAACGACACGAACAGAAGAAAGGCGGTATCGATGTGAAAGACATCACAAAGGACGATGTGATAGCATACTTCAAGGAAAAGAAAGCGACTGAGTTCGATTCTCCCGTGTATATAGCGGTGCATGACGGGGACGGTATCCTGCAGTGTACGGGCGGATGCGATGAGAGCGATTTGGTGCTGCTGCTGATCCTACATATGAGAACGGTGCATCGTATCATGAAAAACAACAAGGAATACTTTGCAGGCGGGCAGCTCGCGGAGGATGACCGGGATTTCCTTGATTTGGTCGATACCCTATATATCAAGAGCAAGAGAAATTTCCAGAAGTATTTTGAGCAGGGCAAGGCCAAGACGACAATAACCGAAATACCGAGGTGGATGGATGATGGCCCACGGGGATGAAACAGAGACCGATATAGTGGATGTCGGATACAGCAAGAGGTTCGACCTTTGGCGGATGAGGGACGAGGTCGAAAAGCTGTGCCGCAGGGCAGAAACAGCAGAGGATGAGATAAAAACGCTTGAAATGCGGCTGCATACTCTTGAAACAGACCTCAGAGTGCTGACAAGGATGGTGAATGATGATACTCGTAAACGGATGGGAGAGTGTCCGATCACAGGAGACGGTGTGCAGGCGATCTGCCCGACATGAACGGATCGCAGCGAGGAAGGACAACATCAGAAGGGCGCGGGCATGGGCAAGGAGAAACCACAGGTATTTGCTTATCATGTGGGAGCGGTACGGATGCCGCTTACGGCATCCGATGCCTTCTGAGGCATCCAAAGAAGGAGGAACAGACTATGACGGTATCACAGAAAGCGGCACTGGAGAAGTACCTTGCAGACCTTGACGGTGCAAAGGACTCAATCGCTCTCTACCTTCAGGAAGACATGCTGAGAGGTGCCATGCAGCTGCTCCTTGACACTGAGGATATGACATACAACGAGTATGAGGAGTACGACAACAGGCTGCGCACGAAGGTTTGGAGCAAGGAGAGGTGTCTGTGATGAAGAACGAGAACAAGAAGATGTTCATCAGCACGGTGGAGAATGCACTGATGCTGTATTCAAGAGAGAATATCGCACAGCTTGAATACTGGGTGTGCAATGGTGATGAATACATCACCGTGAAGTACACAACAGGGTTTGAGAAGACGATAAACATCACAGGCGACAGCTGCGTTGCGGTCATGTATGATCTGTACCGGGCGATGATATGAGCAGAAAGGGGAAAAAATGCTTACATCACATTGTTCTATTGTCAGTTCAAAGGGCAAAAATGGTGATTTCCATTATGTTTACAGTCCTGTCGGATATAAGGAAAAGGGGAAAAGATTGAATCTTGGATGTTTTAGAACCCATATAGATGCTGAAATATTCAAATATGAATGGGAGACAGCACATCGTGAACTGTGGGAAAAGAATCATCAGTCATATAAGATAGAGCTTCCGAAAATGGAAAGACGTTCGCCTGGTGAAGGCTCTATAAAGATTAGAAACGGGAAATTTCAGGCTACGGCTCCAAGAAATAAAAAGAAGGGCTGGAGCGAAGAAATTCTCGGCTTATATGACACTTATGAGGATGCAGACAAAGCAATCAAAGAACGTAACAAAGAACGTGAAGAACATAATGTATCTTGCAACCCTCTTTCAAGCAAACCTCTTATGGATATCTTACGAGAAAGAGCTTTAGGCGGAGATGAGAAAGCACTCGACCTGCTGATAAAGAAAAGCACTATAAAAGAATGTATGGATTACTTACGAGTATTAGCTTTAGGGGGATATGAGAAAGCTTTAGACTTGCTGATAAAGGAAAGCAAAAAATAAAAAATCACTGCTCGGAAAGGAGACCGAGCAGTGATCATAAGTGGGATAGTGGTACTATATTAATCAACCACCAATATTATACCACTTTTCCTGAGAAATGTCAAGGGGTAAGGAACATGAACAAAAGAAAACGCTCTGCTGAAATCCGAATAAGGGGAGAAGCAGGGAAGGCGACATTCAGCCTGTTTATGACTGTATACGCTGCGATATGTGCCATATCGGGCGCAAAGATGGCGGACGGCATGGCTGTCGCTCTGAGAGACACGGGAATGACGGAAGAGGTCATACAGGCCGAGGCTCAGAGCGCGGAATGCACAGCGCCTGCCCGCCGGACGGCAGCGGATACCTGTCAGAGCCATACGGAGCACACGTTGGATGTGCCTTCGGGTGATACGGCGTTCAAGAGCTATATGAGCTGGCGGACGATAACCAACAAGGACAGCAGCCAGTACAAGCTGCAGAAAAGATGCTGGACGGATGCCAACGGACTGCGCAGGTACAAGACATACTATGTGGTAGCCCTGGGCAGCTACTACACAGATCACATCGGGGAGCGGTTCCGTATAACCACCACGGAAGGGAATGAGTTCGAGTGCATCGTCGGCGATTTCAAAGCCGACAGGGACACCGACGGGAATAACCAGTACACACCGATGGACGGGCGCAAGTGCGTGGTGGAGTTCGTAGTTGACACGTATATCCTCGACAAAACTGCGAGGAAGATGGGCGATATATCGTACATCGAGGGCTTTTCAGGGAATATAGAGAGCATAGAGAACATGGAGGGACAGATGGTATGATAGATTATGAAAAAGCAGCCGAGATAACACGGCAATATAACGACAGGCTCAGAATGATCACCGATGAATACAATGCAAGGATAAAGACTGCCGCTCCCGATGCACATCCGACAATGGCAGATAAATTCCATGTACAATACAGCGTGGATAAGGTATCTGAGGGGTTCGAGTTCTGGCACAGCTATGACGACAATGAATTCTACAGCAAGATCATAGACGGTGTAAAGTTCGTGGAGGTGCTGAAAACATGACTGACAGGGATATCTGCAGGAAGTGCATACATTCATACTTCACCTCGTACACTCACTTCGAGTACTGCAACTATCTGGATGACACCGGGAACAGGCGGCCGCATGACGGCGATGTGTGCTATGGCTACGAGGAAACCAATGGTAAAAAAAAACGGAGGAGATCAACTCCTCCACCGAAACCAAAGCGGAATAAGCGTGCAGTGAAGGCTCCAGAAGATGTGCAGATACAGCAGGATACACAGATACAGCAAGCTGCACTGATACAGCAAGCTGTATCTGTCATCCGCAGGGAGCGGGACAAAGATGTGCGGGCGGCGGCTCAGAGGATCCGCAATAAGATGTTCGATGAGATGACTATGTGGACACAGCACATGGGGGATAATGTAAACAGGATAGTGTGAGGAGATCATCATGAGTGAGATGAAATGGATCAAGATCGTGACGGATATAGTGGATGATGAAAAGATGCTTATGATAGAGATGCTGTGTCCTAACGGTGCAAAGCGTGATGCGGTGCAGCTGATGTGGTTCAACGTGCTCACTCTTGCGGGCAAGCTCAACGAAGGCGGACGGCTCGCGGTCAACGGGATACCTATGGACACAAAGGCTCTCGGGAAGAAATTCAGGCGGACGACACGAACAGTCGAGTTCGCCATCGGCCTGTTTATGAAGCTGGGCATGATAAGGCAGGACGAAGACGGGGCCTATTGTGTCACAAACTGGGGCAGGTACCAGTCGGATATGTCGGACAGGTCGGAATATCAGCAGGAATACTATCAGAAGAACAAGGACAAGAAGAAGACAAAGCCTTCAACATCTTCAACAGTTGAAAATGTTGAAAATTCAACAATTTCAACAGGACAGAATAAGAATAAAGAAATAGAAGAAGAAATAAATATATCATCTTCTGACGAAGATGATATATCGGCGGCAGCTTCGTCGGCTGAAAAGGTCGTTGAGAGTTACAACAGGATATGCACATCATATCCGAAGGTAGAAAGCATCACCGCAGTACGCAGAGATCAGATAGCAGCAAGCATGAAGGAACTGAAAGCAGATACGGGATTTTATGAGAAGATCTTTCATAAAGCCGAGAAAAGCGCCTTTCTGAAAAACAAGAAGGGCAAAAAATGGGTGACGGGCTTTGACTGGATGATACGACCTCAGAACGCAGTGAAAATACTTGAAGGCACATACGATGATACGAAGAACGATCATATCTATGACGGTGATGAGATACAGGAACAGCTCCTGGCACAGTTCAGGGATGAGGAGGCAGTATCATGACTATCAACGAATATGCGGTATTGGCACACCTGATAGAATGCCTGTATGCAGGCTATGAAGGCGATTATACAAACGAGTTCTCTGTGCGTGCATGGCATGATGCCCTTGAAGATATTGACTTTTATGATGCAAAGAAAGCTATAAAAGCACACGCAAGAACATTCAGCGAACCGCCATCAATAGCCGAAATACGCAAATTTGTCAAAGTATACAGGCTTTATAAGATTTGGGCAGCCGGGAGAAAATACGGTGAGGAGCATTCATGATATACAAACCGCATAAGGAAAACAAGTTCCACAACATCAAAAGCAAAAGGGACGGTATAACCTTCGACAGCAGGGCGGAGGGCGACAGGTACAGGCAGCTGCAGCTCCTTGAAAAATCGGGGAAGATACGCGACCTGTGCAGACAGACCAAGTATGTGCTCATCCCGGCACAGTACAGGTATGTGGATGGGAAGAAAAAGCTCATTGAACGCGAGGCATACTACAAGGCTGATTTTGATTATTACGAAGTCGGGAGCGGGCGGCATATCGTGGAGGATGTGAAGGGGGTCAGGACTCCGGAATATATCCTCAAGCGGAAGCTGATGCTGTCAGAGCATGATATACAGATCACGGAGATAGACGCATGAAGATAGATGCTGTCAAGAGAAATCTCGGACGGGACGTGCTGGTGAACAGTCCGCGTTTTGAACAGGGGACTGTGATGCGGCTCAATGCCTATATTTTCAGATATGCCGATATGGCTGCTGCGCCTTATGCGGAATGCAGAAAGTCAAAGGACGGGTATTATCACTCGGTGGAAGTCCAGGACATGAGGACAGACAGGGCCGTGTATATCGTAGGACTTGAACAGATAGAGGAGATTGATGCATGAACAGTGTTATGCTTATAGGACGGCTCACATCAGAGCCCGATGTGCGGCAGGGGCAGTACGGGGCTGTGGCACACTACACACTTGCTGTGGATCGGGGAAAGAACAAGCAGGGGGAGCAGGAGACGGATTTCCCGCGCTGTGTGTGCTTCGGGAAGTCTGCGGAGTTCGCGAGGGATTATCTTCACAAGGGAATGAAGATAGCTGTTGAGGGTTCTATCAAGACAGGCTCCTATCAGGCGCAGAACGGACAGACTGTATACACCACAGAGGTGCAGATACGAAGGCACGAATTCTGTGAGAAGCGGTCGGATGCTCAGATAGCATCCGATCAGCCGCAGTCACAGAGTTATCACCCGCAGCAGAACTATCCTCCACAGAATAATTTTCGACCCAACGGGAGCGGATATCAGCAACAGCAATATCAGCAGGCTCCTCAACAGAATTATCAGCAGCAGCCGCAGCAGTATCCGCAGCCACAGTATGCTGCACCTCTTCCTCCTGCACAGCAGCCTATGCCGCAGGGATTTGAGGAGGTAATAAGCGATCAGCCGCCGCCGTTCTGAGGAGGATACCATGAATGCAGATCAGTACAGGCGCACACAGAGGGCTAAACGGTATCAATGCACCAAATGCGGCAGAGACCTGGAGAGCCGTAACTTCATGATGTGTGTTGCCTGCAGGATGAGAGCTAAGGAATATATGCGGAAAAATCGGGCAAAAAGCACAGAAAGCCCGAATAAATAATAAAAATCGGGACAGTAGCCCGAATTTAGTTCGATTTAACGGGAGATAATGCAGATGGCTGTTAATCCGAAATCACTTGAAAATCTTAAAAAACACACGACCGAAGAGCTGAAGGCATACGGGAGCTACGGCGGGAGAGTGAAGGCACAGAAACAGAGGGAGCGGAAGGCTGCAGCGAATGCAGCCATAGAAGCAGCTGCTATACTGAACAAGGCTCTGCCGAAGGATCTGAAAAAGGAGCTCGATGAGCTCATCGGCATGGATGAGCCCACATACAGGACTTATGCGCTGGGTTTGCTGCTTGCCATATCGAGAGAGGGTGCAAAGGACAGCGACCGCATAACGGCGATAAAGAGTCTGTTCGAGTATGCGCGTGAAGATCCTGACTATGAGATCAGGATGAAGGATCTTGAAATAAAAAAGCAGCGTGCGGATAACGAGGAGTTCTGATGGCGGCGAAACGCCGCAGTTATTTCACAGCTTTATGTCTTTATCGGAGGAAAAATGTTTGCATTAAGGACATTTTATCAGTCATAGGAGGAAAAATGTTTGCATTAAGGACATTCTATCAGTCAAAGGACTGGTGTGCTTTCCGGGAGCGGCTCATACATGAGCGGACGGATGACAATGGTGAGGTCATATGCGCACACTGCGGAAAGCCGATATATAAGAAATACGACATCATCGGGCATCATATCAAGGAGCTGACAGAGGACAACGTGAATGATGCACTCGTTGCGTTCAATCCCGATAACGTTGAGCTGATACACTTCCGCTGCCATAATATCAAGCATCAGAGATATGACGGATTCCGACAGTATGTGTATATCGTCCACGGTGCGCCTTGTGCAGGAAAAACCACCTGGGTGATCAACAATGCATATGATGATGATCTTATTGTTGATATGGACAGGCTGTGGGAGAGCGTGTGCTTCCGTGGAAGAGAAGACAAGCCGAACAGGCTCAAAGCGAACGTGTTCGGCTTGCGGGACTGCCTCATCGAGCAGATAAAGCTCAGGAAGGGCAAATGGCGGAACGCCTATGTGATAGGGATGTATCCGCTTGCATCGGAACGGGACAGGCTGTGTGAGATGCTTGGTGCGCGGTGCATACACATCGACACCGACAAGAGCGTATGCCTGTCAAGAGCTGTCAACGATGACTGGTGCGGATACATCGAGGATTACTTTGAGGCGTTCACTCGTTAGGTGTGAGGCACACCCCCCGGGGTGGGTTCGCCAATTTGAACTTGGGCGAAC
>JAEEGO010000193.1 GCA_016280355.1 Lachnospiraceae bacterium
GAAGTGCTGATTCGGTCGTTACGAAAGAAGAAGGCATGTTCAAGAGAGATGCGCACGGAGATGTTATCCGCCCGAAGTTCAGCATACTGAACCCTGCGCTTACACAGACTCTCCCGCCTTATCAGACGGCTGCCGGTATCACCGATATCATGGCTCATCTTTATGAGCGCTATCTTACCAATACAGAGGAAGTGGAAGTAACGGACAGACTTATCGAAGGCCTGCTCCTTACCATGATCCATGAAGGACCGAGGGTTATAAGCGACCCTGACAATTATGAAGCAAGAGCTAATATCATGTGGACAGGAACCATGGCACATAATAATTCCTGCGGCGTAGGCAGGAGCCAGGACTGGAACAGTCATACCATAGAGCATGAGCTGTCGGCTCTGTATGATTGTGCCCACGGTGCGGGACTTGCAGTCACGATGCCGGCAGTGTTCAGCTATACAATGTCTCATAACGTAATGAGGTTTGCTCAGGCTGCCGTAAGGATCTGGGGCTGCCAGATGGATTTTGCTCACCCTGAGGTGACCGCAAAAGCCGGAATAGAGGCTCTCAGAAATTTCCTGATATCGATAGGTATGCCGAAGAATTTCAGTGAGCTTGGAGCAAAGGAAGAAGACATACCGAAGCTTGTAGATATCCTGCTGCACGGAGACGGAAGGCAGGGAACTATAAGCGGATTTGTAACACTGGATGAAGAGGATTGCACAAAGATCTATAAGATGATGGTCTAAACAGCAGGAGCTGAACAGTATTACTGTTCAGCTCCTATATATTCGTATCCTGCCTCTGTTACTGCTGATCTGATCGCAGCTTCATCTACATCTTTGGAGCATGTGATCGTGACCAGGTTTTCCTTATGTGATGCAACAGCGCTTTCGATACCGTCGATCGCTTCCAGGGCCTTTTTCACATGTGCCTCACAGTGCTCACACATCATACCTTTTACATTGAGTTTCATTTCTTTGTCCTCCGTTGTGGTTTTACCTGTTGTTTTTTGCTCTATCATCTTCCCTGTCACAGGGTTTCCGATCTTCTTGTCTCTTTTGCTGTCATAAGGGCGTATCCAGTTCAGCCGCAGGGCATTTGAAACTACGCAAAAGCTTGACAGTCCCATGGCTGCTGCACCGAAGACAGGATTGAGCTCCCAGCCGAAAGCTGCCACATAACATCCTGCAGCCAACGGGATCCCCAGAACATTGTAGAAGAATGCCCAGAAGAGGTTTTCGCGGATATTTTTTAGTGTGCTCCGCGATATCCTTATCGCTGCAGCAACATCCTGTATACTGCTCTTCATAAGAACGACATCGGCTGCATCTATTGCCACATCTGTTCCAGCACCGATGGCGATCCCAAGATCTGCAACGGTCAGTGCAGGAGCATCATTGATACCATCGCCCACCATGGTCACCATACCCTGTGTCATGAGCTGTCTTATGATCTCTTCCTTGCCGTCCGGCCTCACGGAAGCCACTACTTCATCAACACCCGCCTGTCCGGCTATGGCTGCCGCCGTGACTTCGTTATCGCCGGTAAGCATCACGGTATGGATCCCAAGTTTTCTAAGCTCTGCTATGGCTTCAGCCGAATCATCTTTTATTACATCCGACACACCGATCACTCCCATAAGAGTGTCACTTCTTGCAAAAAGGACCGGAGTCTTCCCTTCCCTGGCAAGGCTTTCTATGATACTTTCCGTACCGGTACTCAATCTGCCGATGATACTATCGATATACTTTGAATTCCCTCCACTTATGATATCTCTTCCAAGCCGCGCCTTCAGGCCGTTGCCGGAGAAGACCTCAAACTCCGTGGTCTCTTCAAGGAAAACTTTCTCTTCCAGGGCATATTCCGTCACGGCTCTCGAGATGGGGTGTTCACTCTTTGATTCAAGAGCATATGCTGCTGTCAGCAGTTCCTTTTCGGAGACGCCTTCTGCCGGATGGATGTCGGTCACCTTCATATTGCCTGTCGTGATCGTCCCGGTCTTATCCAAAGCCACGATCTGAGTTTTCCCGGCCTGTTCAAGAGAAGAAGCTGTCTTGAACAGGATACCGGCCTTAGCCGCGACACCGTTTCCTACCATAATGGCCACAGGGGTAGCGAGGCCGAGGGCACACGGACAGCTGATCACAAGCACGGATACTGCTCTGGCAAGGGCATATCCCACAGTCTGTCCTGTAAGAAGCCAAACGAGAAATGTCACAAGCGAGATAGAGATCACGGCAGGGACAAATATTCCCGAAACCTTATCGGCGATCTTTGCGATCGGTGCTTTTGTTGCCGCCGCATCGCTTACCATTTTTATTATGGCTGAAAGAGTCGTATCCTCGCCGACCCTTGTCGCCTCGCAGACCAGATATCCGGAGGTATTAATGGTTGCTGCGGATACCGGATCTCCAACGTTCTTTTCCACCGGGATACTCTCCCCGGTAAGGGCAGATTCATTTACGGCACTTTCACCTTCAGCCACGATACCGTCCACAGGTATGCTGTCACCGGGTCTTACCGCAAATCTGTCTCCGACCTTTACGGCTTCTATCGGTACGGTGATCTCAGAACCGTCCTGTATTATCACGGCTCGCTTCGGTGAGAGATCCATCAGGCCTTTAAGTGCATTGGTTGTCTTTCCTTTTGACCTTGCCTCCAGCATTTTCCCAACGGTGATCAGAGTAAGGATCATTGCCGCCGCTTCAAAGTAAAACTGATCCATGTAGTACAAGATCTGATCTTCATTGCCGGCCTGAACGGCTTCCGTCATGGCAAAGAGTGCTGTCACGCTGTAGGCATAAGAGGCGGCAGATCCGAGTGCCACCAGTGTATCCATATTGGGTGATCGGTGTATAAGTCCTTTGAAGCCGTTTATAAAGAACTTCTGATCGATCACCAGTACAAGCCCTGATAACAGAAGCTGATACAGCCCAATGGCTACATGGTTCCCGTCAAGAAAACCCGGAAGGGGAAAACCCCATAACATATGTCCCATTGACACGTACATCAGCGGAAGCAGAAGGACTATCGAAGCTATGAGTCTCTTTTTCATTGCGGGAGTCTCGGTGTCCCTTAAAAGATCATCATCAGATGACGCGCGATCCATACTTTCACTGCCTGTCCTGACACTTGCTCCGTAGCCCGCGGCCTCAACTGCGGCTATTATCTCTTCGGGAGCGGCTGAACCCTCAACACCCATGGAATTTGTCAAAAGACTCACTGCGCAGCCCTCGACTCCGGCTACGGCACTTACTGCTTTTTCAACTCTTGTCTGACAGGCAGCACAGCTCATCCCTGTCACTTTGTATTGCTGCATGATCCCACCCAAAAACTATTTCATCAGTTTCTGCATTGTCGTAACGAGCTCGTCTATCACTTCGTCGTTGCCTTCTCTTATGTTCTCTGCAACGCAGGTTTTCATGTGATTGGCTAAGAGGACCTTATTAAAGCTGTTCAGAGCACTGGTAACAGCCGAAACCTGGATCAGGATATCGGTACAGTAGGCATCATCTTCGAGCATTCCTTCAATGCCTCTTACCTGTCCCTCGATCCTTTTTAATCTGTTCATCAGGTCCTTATATTCTTTTTCATCTCTTTCCTTGTGCTTGCCGGAGCAGAAAGGACAGGAAGTATCTGTGTTTTCTGCAACATGCGGATCATCTGACATATTGGTATCCCTCTTTTCTTTCAATATACCCCTCGGGGGTATCGGTGGATTGTATATTATACCCGGGAGGGGTATGTTGTCAATTGCCAGATGTAGTAAGGCGGGTTTTGCACCTGTTTGCGTATATGGTATAATACTCCGCGTAGAATCAAAGGATCCCATGCGGGATGAGAAAAGGAGAGGAATTGTATGAACAAGACAGAATTAGTAGAAGCAATCGCAAAGAAGGCTGATCTTTCAAAGAAGGATGCAGAGGCAGCTCTTAAGGCTTTCACCGATACAGTCGGAGCACAGCTTAAGAAGGGTGACAAGATCCAGCTCGTGGGCTTCGGTACTTTCGAGGTATCAAAGAGAGCAGCAAGGACAGGTAAGAACCCTCAGACAGGCGCTGCTATCAAGATCCCTGCTTCAAAGGCACCCAAGTTCAAGGCAGGTAAGGCTCTGAAGGATCTTGTAAACAAGAAGTAATTTCATAACAGGATCATATGCTGTGACCCCGGGTTTATCCGGGGTCATATTACTATATGCGATATGTACAGCTTCTATCGGGGCAGTTTGATGTGAGGTCGTGAAATAAGAGCAGGGGGATACGATATGAGCAGGATAGATCTAATAAATGCTTCATGTGCGGATCAGACGGCAGATGCGGTGGTGAATGCAGCAAACAGCGGTCTTTGGGCAGGCGGCGGTATCTGTGGTGTGATCTTCAGAAAAGCAGGAATGAAAGAGCTGACGGAGGCCTGCGATAAATATAAAACACCGTTGAAAGACGGAGAAGCTGTGATCACGCCGGCATTTGGTATGACGAATGCAAAGGCGGTAATACATGCGGTCGGTCCGAATTTTGCCGTAACACCCGATGCGTTCGGCAAGCTTTTCGATGCCTATTATAATTCACTCGCAGTGCTTAAGGAGAACGGATATCACAGTATAGCGTTTCCACTGATCAGTGCAGGGATCTTCGGAGGGAATCTGGAGGATCCGGCAGCGGAGTCTGCAAGACAATGCCTGAAAGCCTACCGAAAGTTCACAGCTGATAATCCGGATTATGATATAGACGTAAAGCTCTGTGCTTTTACGGCTGAGGAAATGCAGTCAGCGAAAAAGGAGTTCGAATGAAAGTCAGGGAATTGGATTCATCTTACTACGAAGATATAAAGGGACTGTTCAGAGAAGTCTTCAGC
Organism: Lachnospiraceae bacterium; assembly: GCA_016280355.1. Taxonomy (GTDB): domain Bacteria; phylum Bacillota; class Clostridia; order Lachnospirales; family Lachnospiraceae; genus NK4A144. Next base: position 4,849 of record JAEEGO010000193.1, read on the forward strand.
GCCCCGCCATGGAACGAGGACTGGAGTGACGACGAACAGCTC
>JAEEGO010000194.1 GCA_016280355.1 Lachnospiraceae bacterium
AAGAAACTCCAGCCGAAGAGACTTCAGCCGCAGAGGAGTGATGGGAGGATCTGCCATCACCGGAGTGCTGCCGGTATATAAAGAGAGAGGCTATACGTCAAATGATGTGGTGGCACGTCTTCGCGGCATACTCCATATGAAGAAGATAGGCCATACGGGAACTCTCGATCCCGAAGCTACGGGAGTGCTCCCGGTGTGTCTTGGCAGAGCCACAAAGCTCGTGGGATATCTCACGGACTCCGACAAGACATACAGATGTACGATGAGACTCGGAGTCACGACCGACACCGAGGATATGACCGGGACGATCATAAGCCGGAGTGATAAGGCGCATCCGGGTGCGGATGAAGTAAAGGATGCACTCCTGTCTTTTAAGGGAGAATACGATCAGATACCTCCCATGTATTCAGCAAAAAAAGTGAACGGAAGAAAGCTCTACGAGATGGCAAGGGAAGGCGTTGTCATAGAGCGCAGACCGTCGAGGGTATACATCAGGGATATCAGCGATATCTCCGTGTATGAAACAGACGGAATACTGAAGGCCGACTACACCGTGGAGTGCTCGAAAGGAACCTATATCAGATCTCTTTGCAGGGATGCGGGAGAAAAGCTCGGAGTGGGCGCTGCCATGGAGAGACTCGAGAGGATCCGTGCGTGCGGTATAGACAGGGATGACTGCATCACCATAGACAGGATAGAAGAGATGATGGAGGGTGAGGGCGTAGAGGGCCTTGTGATCCCCATAGAGAGGTTTTATTCGGACTGTGGCAGTCTCACAGCCTCACAGACCGAAGAGAAGCTTATAAGGAACGGAAACCGTTTCAGACGCGATAGCGTTGAAGACGGGACATACAGGGTATATCTGCCGGACGGCACCTTTGCCGCCGTATACGAGATAAAGAACGGAGATGCAAAGCTTTGCAGGTTTTTTCTGGAATAGAAGAATTTAATGCACATGCAGGTGATGATGTCCGCACTGCCATAGCCATAGGCAAGTTTGACGGGATACATCTGGGGCATGAAAAGCTCCTTCGCGAGATCATGGCGCATAAGGACACGGGACTCAGATCCTTAGTCTTTACCTTTGAGCGTCCTGTATCGGAGTATTTTACGGGCAAGAAGACAGGAGTGCTCGCAACGGGAGATGAGAAGAGGGACTATCTTGAGAGCCTCGGCATTGATTATCTGTACCTGCTGCCCGTGAACAGGGAGACGATGTCATACGATCCGCGCCTTTTTATAAGCAGGATGCTCTCGGAAGGGCTGCATGCAGGCCTCATCGCCGCAGGAAGCGACTTAAGCTTCGGAGACAGGGGCGCTGGGGACATGGCACTGCTTAAAGAGATGTCACGTGAACTCGGATATGAGACCGTAGAGATAGAGAAGGTAAGATACAGGGACAGGGATATCAGCTCCACTCTCATAAGACAGGCGCTTGCAGAAGGTGATATGGAGAGTGTGACCGGTATGCTCGGACGGCCTTATACGCTTGAGGGTACAGTGGTAACAGGAGCAGGTCTCGGACACACGATAGACATGCCAACGGCGAACATCATGCCTGATACAGAGAAGCTTCTGCCGCCTTACGGAGTCTATCTGGCTGAGGTCTGCACGGATGACGGAAGGAAGCTCCACGGCATCACCAATATCGGCGTGAAGCCTACGGTGTCCGATGAGGACAGGGTGAGCGTGGAGACATATATACACGAGTTTACCGATGATATCTACGGAGCGCATATAAGACTGGGGCTTACGCACTTCATGCGACCGGAGAAGAAGTTTGCAAATCTGGACGAGTTGAAAAAACAACTGCGTTTGGATAAAATGAATCTGATTGTGTCTTTGGATAAAACGGAGCAGATATGAACGTAACTACCATCCTCCAGCTGATGGGGGGACTCGGCCTCTTCCTTTACGGAATGAAGGTCATGAGTGACAGCATAGAGAATGCGGCGGGAGCCAAGCTCAGAGGTATACTCGAGCGGCTCACGACAAACCGTTTCATGGGTATGCTTTTGGGCATATTCTTCACAGCGGCCATACAGTCATCAAGTGCCTGTACGGTCATGGTGGTGTCTTTTGTCAATTCGGGCCTGATGACTCTTTATCAGGCTGCAGGAGTTATCTTCGGTGCCAACATAGGTACCACAGTCACATCACAGCTCGTATCCTTCAACCTTTCCGAATATGCACCGGTGTTCCTGCTTGCGGGAGCGCTTGTCGTGATGTTCTCGAAAAACGACAGGGTAAGGAAATGGGCCGGAGTGGTGGTAGGCTTCGGTATACTCTTCCTCGGTATCTCGGGGATGTCGGGAGCCATGGAGAGCGTGCAGAGCGATCCGAGAGCCATGGAGGTGCTCGGCTCACTGAACAATCCTCTGCTGACAGTTGTAGTCGGAGCGCTCATAACAGGTATAATACAGAGCTCATCCGTGACCGTATCCATCATCCTGCTCATGTGTAAGGGCGGTCTCATGGACATACATATCTGCCTGTTCATGATACTCGGATGTAACATAGGTGCCTGCGTACCCGCGCTGCTTACAGGTATCAACGGTAAGAAGGATGCGAAGAGGGCGGCTCTTATCCATCTCTACTTCAACATCATAGGAACCATCATCATGTTCGTGATACTGATGCTCATGGAGGATCAGGTGATAGGTATACTCGAGGCCATAAGCCACGGCGATCCCGGACGTGAGATAGCAAATGCGCATACTATATTCAAGATATTCCAGGTGGGGATCCTGCTGCCGTTCTCGACGCCTATAGTGAAACTGACTTATCTGACCGTGCCAGGAAAGGACAAGGATGTCGGATACAGATCGCAGTTCACGCTGCAGTACATCGGAGAGAAGGTCGTATTCTCGCCCGCTACCGCTGTCGTCGATGCTATCAGGGAGCTTGAGAGAATGGGAAGCCTCGCTTCTGAGAACATCAACCGCTCCATGAATGCACTCATCACGCTTGATGAGGAAGACATAGAAGAGGTATATCAGGTCGAGAAGAATATCAACTTCCTGAACCATGCGATAGTGAACTATCTCGTCAAGGTTGGACAGATGAACCTGCCCGTAGACGACAGACGCCAGATCGGTGCGCTCTTCCATGTGGCAAATGATATAGAGCGTATAGGTGACCACGCCGAGAATGTCGCGGATGCGGCAAGATCCAGGGCGAAGAGGGGTATAGATTTCTCGAAAGACGCACAGAGCGAGATGGGTGAGCTTCTGGGCATGGTAAACGACATAGTGCGTTATGCCATGGACTGCTTCGCGGGGAACGGAAATGTGGATGAGAAGATAGCTCTCGTAGAGGAGCTTGAAGAGAAGATCGATCTCAAGGAGAGGGAGCTTCAGGACAGGCATATCGAAAGACTTGCAAGGAACGAGTGCTCGCCCGAGGCAGGCATGCTCTTCTCGGATATAGTATCGGGACTGGAAAGAGTCGGAGACCATGCTACCAATATCGCGTTCGCTATACGCGAGTCGGAGCAGGAGGACATGAACGTAAAGCAGGCGGCTGTCAGAGTCTGATATTCGCCTATTTTCTTATGAACAGGAGAAGGTATTTAAAAGCACAGGTTTCTCTGATCACATGCATCGCATGTGTGCTGGCTGTGCTGTGGACGGGACCGGCGGAAGCATATGCTGCAACAGCCGGAGAGCTTCTTACCGCAGGGGCCACAAGAGAGATGGAGGTCGGAAGACTCGAGACAGTCTCCGCAGACAGGGTGCTCACCACGCAGACGGCAGGAGCCGGCGGTATGGAAGCGGCCTATGCGGCTCTGCTTACCGAGGAAAAGGAGCAGACTATAGCCGGGTATAAGAACCTAGGTATAGCGAACGTATCCGATCACCTGAACATCAGAGTATCGGCAAACGAGACCTCGAAGCTCGTCGGTAAGATGACGAAGAATGCAGCCTGCGAGGTGCTCGATGTGGACGGCCCCTGGGCGCATATCAAATCCGGAAAGGTGGAGGGATATGCGAGCACGGAGTTTCTTATGACCGGAGAGGAAGCAAAGCAGAGAGCGATGCAGGTCATGAGGCTCGTAGCTACTGTCACGACCACGACGCTTTTTGTCAGAGAGCAACCTTCCACTGATTCGCCCATCATCACGATGGTACCCATTGAAGAAAAACTCGAGATCCTCGAGGGCAAGGAAGGGGATCCCTGGGTCAAGATAGAGATCGATGAAGATCAGGGTTATGTGAGTGCAGAGTATATCAGTATCTCGGAGGAGCTCGACAAGGCCATGACTCTAACCGAGCTTCGTTACGGCGAGGGCGTGTCGGATGTCAGAGTGTCGATGGTCAACTATGCTATGCAGTTCATAGGTAATCCCTATGTATGGGGTGGAACGAGCCTGACGAAGGGCTGCGACT